>CAJXJU010000012.1 GCA_913055195.1 uncultured Desulfohalobiaceae bacterium
CCTTTGTTCAGCATGGAAGAAAACGTGCTTTCCGCAACTCCGAAAGTTGAGTTATGGAACTTGAATGGATCAAGGAAAAGATCTCCCGGTTGGTTAAGGCTCAATGTCAGCTGTTTGGACTTTCTCTATGGGGCATTGAGTTTGCCCCTGGAGCAGGCAAAAGGCGTGGTCTTCTCAGGATTTATGTAGATGCTCCGCATGGAGTTAATGTGGACCAATGTGCCAGGCTCAGCCGGGAACTAAGCGTGATTTTGGATGTAGAAGATATTATACCTGGTTCTTATAATCTGGAAATATCTTCTCCAGGTCTTGACCGCATCTTTTTTTCTCCAGAGCAACTAACTGGTTATATTGGTCAAAAATTGAAAGTAAAACTAATTAATCCTATTGATAATCGAAGAAACTTCTCTGGAACCCTGCAGGAAGTAAAGGATAATATTTTTACTATTATCTCGGATTCAGGCGAAAAATGGCAATTCGACTTTGCCGATACGCAAAGGGTGCAGTTAAAATTTGAGTTTAACGATTAAATATATAGAAATTTCGGACTATATTTAAGAAGAGCGGAGGACAACAATGGGTTTAGAGCTTAAAAAGGCCATAGACCAGATTAGCAAAGATAAAGGTATTGATCGAGATTTACTTGTTGACACCCTGGAAGAGGCAGTCCGATCTTCAGTGGCCAAAAGATACGGTGACCATCTGGATATTGAGGTCAGCTACAATGAAGAAACCGGGGAAATTGATGTCTATCAGTTCAAGATTATTGTCGAAGAAGTAAATGACCCGGACACGGAAATCTCCCTGGAAGAAGCCAGGAAACATGACCCCAATGTGCAACTGGATGATGAATTGGGCTTCAAGCTGAAAGTAGAAGACCTGGGCCGCATTGCTGCCCAATCAGCCAAACAGGTCATAATTCAGAGGATGCGCGATGCAGAACAGGAAATCATTTATGAAGAATATAAAGACCGAAAAGGCGAAATCATAAGCGGTATTATCCAGCGCAGAGACAAGGAAGGCTGGATCATCAATTTAGGCCGGACTGAAGCCCTTTTACCCAGAAAGGAACAAATTCCAAAAGAAAGATATCGTCGTGGAGACAGAATCCAGGCATATATAATAGATGTACGCAAAGAAGGACGTGGCCCCCAAATCATTGTCTCTCGCTCTCATCCAGACTATATGATCGCTCTGTTTCATCGCGAGGTTCCAGAAGTAGCTGACGGCACGGTCAAGATCATGGGTGTAGCCAGAGACCCAGGTAAACGAGCCAAAGTAGCTGTTATGACCCAGGATATGGATGTAGATCCAGTTGGCGCGTGTGTAGGAGTCAAGGGTTCTCGTATCCATAATATTGTCCAGGAGCTTAAAGGGGAAAGGATTGACATAGTTGTCTGGAGCCCGGATATAGCTACATATGCGGCCAACGCCCTATCTCCGGCACGTATCTCCAAGATTTTCGTTGACGAAGATGAAAAAAACCTGGAAGTGATTGTGCCTGATGACCAGCTTACTCCGGCTATTGGTAAAAAAGGCCAAAATGTCAAACTTGCTTCTAAACTTTTGGGCTGGAAGATAGATGTATATACCGAAACCAGATACAATCAGATAAATGAGCATAAAAAAGTGCTCGAACAACTGGCCAGTGCCGCAGAAGTTTCTATGCAAGATTTTCTCCAGGCTGGTTTTGAATCTCTGGAGCAATTAGCACAGGCCAGTGATGATGAACTCCTGCAAATACCAGGATTCAATCTGGACAAAATCTCAGATTTAAGAGCAGCTATAAATCTTTTGAGACCAAGTAAAGAAAAGAAAGAAGAGGAAGAAACAGAAGAGAATTCTTCATCTTCATAAGAGGACTTAAAAAAATTAAATGAAAAAAGATAACAAACATATCCCTATTAGAACTTGTGTTATATGCCGGCAAAAATATCCCAAACATGAACTTGTCCGTTTCACCTGTCCTGAGACAGGAACTGAGCTTCAAATTGATCCTACCGGGAAAAGTCCGGGCCGGGGTTTTTATGTTTGCTTTAAAGAGAGATGCCAGAAGAATATATCCAGATTCAGGGGATGGCGAAATAAATGTAAGGGGGTAAGGCATGTCTAAAATGCGCGTTAGAGAATTATCTACAGAGCTTGGAATTTCCAACAAGGAACTGATCCAGATACTGAGGGGGCTAGACATTCATGTCAAAAGCCATATGAGTGGCTTGACAGATGAAGAGGTACAACTGGTGCGAGAGAAAATAAGCAAAGCTCCTCAGGAGACAGTACTACAGAGAAAAGCTCACTCTGGAGTTATTGTCAGACGTAGAAAAAAAGCCAAACTCAAACCAGAAAAGAAAGCTGCGCTTCCAAAAAAGAAGGAAAAAGTCCAGCCTGAACCTGAATTAAAAAGAGAGATAACGAAAAAGCCTGTTTTGGATACAGCGCCTGAAACAATTTCAGATGAAGAATTGCCCCAGGAAGCCATGCCCCCGAAAAAAAAGACCAAAAAAGCACCCCCTGAAAAACCTCTAAAAAAGACTAAAGGACAGCTTGAGAAAGAAAAAAAACAACTGAAACCACGTAAAAAAGCCAGGAAAAAGTTTAAAAAGAAGAAAAAAGTTACTCCACCGCAAGTCAAAGTTATTGCCAGGCCTGAACATCCTGTTTCTGAGCCTTCACCAGAGCCTGAAACAGCAGTAATCGAACCCCTACCAGAAGTAGATATTAAAGAAATTGTCCAGGTTCCAGAAGAACCAAAAGAAGAGGGAAAGAAAAAACGCAGAAAAAAGAAAAAAGGTAGAAAAGAAAAACGGGTTGTTGATTTTTCCGACTTCTATCACGACGAAGAAAAGGAAGATAAAAAGGCCCAAAAGAAGAAAAAAGACAAAGGCCGGGGAAAGTCAGAATCATCGACAAAGAAAGAGAAAGAAACTTCTAAGGCCCCTGTCAAAGCCACCCAGCCCATCAAGGCTTCCAAACGCAAAGTAAAAATTGACGAGGCCATCAGGGTGGCGGATTTGGCCAAACAAATGGGCATCAAGGCCCAGGAAATTATCAAAACTTTACTTTCTCTGGGCATCATGGCCACCATTAACCAGTCCATTGATATTGACACAGCTAGCATAGTGGCGGCTGAATTTGATTATGAAGTGGAGAAAGTGGGCTTTTCTGAAGATGAATTTATCTTGCCCAAAGAAGAAGACAAACCAGAGGATCTGCGTCCCAGGCCTCCTGTTGTGACCATTATGGGCCATGTTGACCATGGTAAAACTTCTCTGCTGGATGCTATTAGAAGGTCCAACATCACTGCGGCAGAAGCAGGTGGCATAACCCAGCACATTGGTGCCTATTATGTCTCCACCCCAAAGGGAGATCTGGTCTTCCTGGATACGCCAGGTCACGAAGCTTTCACAGCCATGCGCGCCCGCGGGGCCCAGGTCACAGATATAGTTGTTCTGGTTGTAGCTGCTGACGACGGCGTTATGGATCAGACCAGGGAAGCCATTAACCACTCCAAAGCTGCTAATGTGCCCATTGTCGTGGCTGTAAACAAAATCGACAAGGAGGGGGCCAATCCTGATCGGGTCAAAAGAGAACTGGCTGAACTGGGTCTGGTACCTGAAGACTGGGGTGGCGACACAATCTTCACTAATGTCTCAGCTAAAAAGAAGATCGGTATTGACGAACTTCTGGAAATGATCCTCTTGCAGGCTGAGGTGTTAGAACTAAAGGCCAATCCAAACAAACCAGCCCATGGACACATAATTGAAGCCAGATTGGATAAAGGCCGCGGCCCGGTCGGAACAGTCCTCATCCAGAGTGGTACCCTGCGTCAGGGCGATGCCTTTGTCTGCGGTCTTAAACATGGAAAAGTCAGAGCCATGTTTAATGATCAGGGTAAAAAAATAAAAGAAGCACCTCCGGCATATCCTGTAGAGGTACAGGGCTTTGATGGCGTGCCTGAGGCTGGTGATGAGTTTGTAGTTGTCAAAGACGAAAAAGTTGCCAGACGCATTGCCGAAACAAGGCAAATCAAGCAAAGAGAAAGGGATCTGGCCAGAGAAAATAAAATTACTCTGGAGAGCTTACTTGCAGCCAAAATGCAAGGTGAAACCAAAAGTCTCAATCTTGTTCTCAAGGCCGATGTTCAGGGCTCTCTGGAAGCAATTTCCGAAGCCTTGCGCAAACTCTCCACGGATGAAGTCAAGATTAACATCATCCACGGTGGTACAGGAGCTATTTCAGAGTCTGATATAATGCTTGCTTCGGCATCCTCGGCCATTATCATTGGTTTTAATGTCCGTCCTACAGCCAGGATTAAGGAAGTTGCTGAAAAGGAAAAGGTTGAAATCAGATTCTATAATATCATTTACGACCTCGTTAATGAGATCAAAGACGCTATGGCAGGTATGCTTGCTCCAATCATCAAGGAGCAATATCTTGGCCAGGCCGAAGTACGGCAGACCTTTAGTGTCCCCAAAGTGGGTACAGTAGCCGGTTGTGTGGTTGTAGATGGAAAACTTATGCGCAATGCCAGGGTCAGATTGCTCAGGGACGGAGTGGTCATCTATACTGGAAACTTAAGCTCTTTGAAAAGATTTAAAGACGATGTCAAAGAGGTTCAAAAAGGCTTTGAATGTGGCGTAGGTCTGGAAAACTACAATGACATCAAAGTTGGAGATGTAATTGAGGCCTTTGAAGAAATAGAAGAAAAAGCAACATTATAACTTTATGATCATCGGCACTTTAACCATCGAATTCAGACTACATGGCATATTTTCCCTGAAAGGAAAGCGACAGATCGCCAACAGCTTAAAGCAAAAGATAAAAAATAAATTCAACGTAGCTGTCGCTGAAATTTCTCATCTGGATAGTCTGGATTTCCTGACATTAGGCATTGTCACTGTAGCCAACGAAACCAGGAGAGTAGAATCACTATTAAATAAGGCCCTGGCTATGATTGAGGCCATTACTACAGAGGAAATAATTGACGTGCAGATGGAAGTATTTGGAGCGTAAAATATGCGTAGAGCAACTTCAAGACGAACCGCAAGACTGGCTGACATGATCATGCACGAGTTGGCCAGAATTATGGTCGAAGACATCCAGGATCCCCGCCTGCAGCTCATAACCATAAGCGGAGTGCGTTTAAACCGGGATATGAGCGTGGCAGAAGTGCTTTACACCCATATTCATGGTCAATCAGAGGAACTTACTCAGGCTTTAACTAAAGCCAGAGGATTTTTACGCTTTAACCTTGGCCAAAACCTGCGCCTGCGTTTTGTGCCAGAGTTGCGCTTTACCTGGGACATTTTCCTGGAGAAAATGGTCTATGAACAAAAATCTTGAACAAGTTCTTACAACTATTAAAGAAAACGATCACTTTTTGGTTACGTCTCATATCAACCCGGATGGCGATGCTATTGGTGCCATGGCTGCCATGGGCTATATTTTACAAAGCCTGCAAAAAGATTTCGTTCTATTTAACGAATCTGGACTACCCCAGAGGCTTGCCTGGCTAAAGTTGCCTGCTCCAATTACCCAGGAACTGCCCGAAACAGACCCGCAGTGGCTGATCGTTCTTGATAGCGGTGATAGCAGTCGTCCTGGGGAAAAAATCAAAGATCTAATAGGCAGGGTCAAAACAATCAATATTGACCATCACCTGGGCAATCCAGGCTTTGGATTAATCAATTGGGTAGAGCCACAATCCTCTTCTGTTGGAGAAATGGTGGCCAGGCTTGCCCAAAAATTGGATATCCCCCTCCAGGGGGCCCTGGCTGAGGCCATATTTTTATCAATAGCCAGTGACACAGGAGGCTTTTCCTTTGGCAACACAACCCCGGAAGTCCTGGAACTGACAGCCCATCTCATTCGTCAGGGACTGGACTATGCGCAAATCAACGCGCAGATGCAAAAACAATGGTCCCTAAATAAGGTCAAATTACACGGCCATGTACTAAAAAATGCCGAACTACATTTAAATGGCCAGATTGGCCTCATCACTATTACACAGGAAATATTAAAAAAAACAGAAACTACCATTGAAGACTGTGAAGGTCTGGTCAACTATATACGCAATATAAAAAGTGTAAAGGTGGCCATTAGTTTACGCGAAGATGAACCAGACAAAATCAAATTCAGTCTGCGCTCATACGGCAATGTAAATGTACAACAAATGGCTTCCAGCTTAGGCGGTGGGGGACACAGAAATGCATCCGGCGGAACTCTGGAAATGTCCTTAACTCAGGCCAAAGAAAAAATTTTAGACATTGTAAGACGTTATCTTAGGGGTAAGGATTAAGGGGTAAAAGGGGTAAGGATTAAGGGGTAAGGGGTAAAAGGGGTAAGGACAACTTTGAACCTTGAATATTGAACGATAAATGAACGGTGTGCTAGTCTTAAACAAACCCAAAGGGCCTACTTCTACCGCGTGTTTAAACAAAATAAAAAAAAGATTTAAGCCACGGAAAATCGGCCATGCCGGAACTCTGGATCCTCTAGCTGAAGGAGTGCTTATTGTCTTATTGGGACAGGCGACCAAACTTGCCCCCTACTTAGTTGAAGGGAAAAAAACATATAGAGGGTCATTACGGCTTGGGCTGATTACTGATACCTACGACATTACAGGAAGAGTAGAAGCAGAACTTCCCTGGGATAATATCGGAGAAGATGATATTGTCCGGGAAATCGGAGACTGGAAAAACCTCCAAAATCAGGAGGTTCCTCCGGTATCAGCGGCAAAATATAAAGGAAAACCCCTTTATGCCCTAAAAAGGGCTGGACAAAAAGTCCCTTTAAAGACAAAACCAATAAAAATTTTTGAGGCACAAATAATAGACATAAACTTGCCAGAAGTAAATTTTCGGGTGACTTGCTCTCAGGGCACTTATATACGCTCCCTGGCCCACAGCCTGGGGAAGCGCTTAGGGTGCGGAGCAGTTCTAACCGAACTCACCCGGGAAAAATGCCATCCTTTTGGCCTTGATCAAGCTTTTGCCCTGGAGGACATCTTAAAAGCAGAACAGTTGGAACCATTTATCCTGTCCATACCCAAGGCCCTGTCTTACTGGCCACAAACCTCTGTTGCTATAGAGGTAGAAAAGCTTATCCGTCATGGACAGGCCCTGGACCCGGAACTGGTTCCGAACTTGCCGCTTAAGGAGAATTCCAGGGCGCTACTTGTTAATGAAGAAGGACAGGAGCTGGCTTTGGTAGAGGCCAGGTTAAAGGATGGGCGGCTTCAGTGGACAATATTGCGCGGACTATGGGCGCAGAACTAAACGGGTGCATCCGCCAGTAGCGGGATAGTCATTATCCGCCAGGATTGACTTACCGCTAAAGTACTTGCGTGACAGGGACAGGCGCTTGCGCCTGTCCCTGAAGTACGGTTGAAATTGGTGGTTACCCGCTACTGGCGGATGTACCCCTGAAAAATGGTGGCTGGTCATATTTAACCAAAAAGAAAAATCTCTTCCAATCCTTAACAAAACAAATTAGAAAGTCAAAAACCAAAATGTTATATGTAAAACTCCTTTTTCTTATCTGGCTGATCAACTTTGCCCCTCCTTTTCTGGCCTTTTTCCTGGAAGACAGATGGAATGCCCCTGTGGACATGGGCAAACTCCTCCGGGACAAAAAACCTCTGTTTGGGCCACATAAGACTATTCGGGGAATAATAGCCGGCATCGGAGCCGGTGGAGGAATCGCCTGCCTTTTTGGTTTCCCCTTCTGGGTGGGTCTAACAGCAGGCTTACTAAGCATGACTGGAGATTTGACATCCAGTTTTATCAAACGCAGGTTTTCATTCACTTCTGGTCATGATGTTCCAGGTCTTGACCAGCTCTTTGAAGGTTTTTTACCTTTGCTCTTTTTAAAAAAGTACTTCTTATTTTCCTGGACGCCTTTTTTTCTCTTCTGGTAATCTTCAGTATTGGAGCATATCTGGGTTCCAGACTTTATAAAGGAATTCTTCAAAAAGAACCCTTCAAAGGCTACCCCAGACCTCTTAAACCACGAGTAGTTTTTAAAGAATTGGCCTCGTGCAGAATCCAATCAAAAATATTAAGACAATTTCTCAACTTTGAGGATGCTCTTTTTTATCACCTGCTTATTCAAACCTTTTTTAAATGCCTGGGACTTTATGAGCGGGGAATGAGCAACGCCCTTAACTTTCAGCTAAGGGAGATATTTATTAGCCACCCCAATGTGCCTCGTGCCTTTGAAGAATACACCATCCTCTTTATGAGCGACCTGCATCTGGACGGCCTGAACGGATTAACTGAACGTTTACAAACTATTTTAGAAGAAATTTCTGTGGATTTATGTATCCTTGGAGGAGATTATAGAATGGCCACTCACGGCAGCTATCAGGACGCCTTACAAAAATTAAAACGAGTGATAGCCAATATAAAAACCAGAGATGGGATAATAGCTGTGCTGGGTAATCATGATTGCCTTGAAATGGCAGAATTGCTGGAAGAAATGGGGGTTAAAGTTCTTGTAAACGATGCCATTCCCATCAGACACAAAGGAGAAACAGCCTGGATAGTTGGAGTTGACGACCCTCACTACTACCAGTGCCACGATCTTGACCAGGCCTTTGAAGATGTTCCCCAAAATGCGTTTGTTATTTTCGTGGCCCACACTCCCAAGTTATACAAAGAAGCAGCACATTACGGAGCAGATATCTATCTTGCCGGCCATACCCATGCAGGACAGATACAGGTTCCACCCATTGGCCCTATTTTTACCCACTGCCCCGCACCCAGAAAATACTGCCAGGGAATCTGGAACTACAAAAAGATGACTGGATATACTACTTCTGGCGTTGGAGTCTCCGGTGTACCGCTACGATTCAATTGCCCCGGTGAGATTGTCAAAATCAGATTAAAAACAAAAAGTTATAATATGGACAATTCATGAATCATCCCTACCTCTTCATCCTTCATCCTTCTGCCTTCATCCTTCATCCTTCATCCTTCTGCCTTCATCCTTCATCCTTCATCCTTCATCCTTCTGCCTTCATCCTTCTGCCTTCATCCTTCATCCTTCCCTTCATACACTGCGCCTGAATTTGGCCCTTCCTGGACAATAATTTTAGCAAGGTTTGGCAGACAAGGCATAAGCCTTTGCCACAACCATTTAGCAATAACCTCGCATGTTGGATTCTCAAGTCCTGGTATTTCATTCAGATAGTGATGATCCAGTTGCTCAATAACTGGTTTGCATATTTTTTTCAGATCACCGAAATCAATAACCCATCCGAGAGACTCATCAACTGGTCCAGAGACATGGACCTCAACTCTAAAAGTATGTCCGTGCAGACGGCTGCACTTATGTCCTTCAGGAACCTGTGGCAGCCTGTGAGCGGCATCAAAGGTAAACGAGACAAATATTTCCATTTCCAGTATCCAGAATTTTGTAGATTTTAGGGAATCCCAAGAAATTTATGTGTTTGCAAACTCAATCTCCACCGTGGATGATCCAGACAATACTTTATTGCCAGTCTGGTGTTTTGTTCCAGATTTTCTCCATCCATAGGTTGAAGGTAAAAATGTTTAAAATCCCAATCTTCAACGTCCTGCGGCAGCAGACCCTGCTGCGGAAAAACAAGTTTAAGTTCATCCCCCTTTTTCACGACAACTAAAGAGCCAGCCTTCGGACTAACGCAGACCCAATCAAGATTACCAGGCAAAGAGAGTGTTCCATTGGTCTCAATGGCGACTTCAAACCCCTTGCTGTGCAAGCACTCCACGAGCACCTCGTCTAATTGCAGGCAAGGCTCTCCTCCTGTGCAAACCACAAATGGTCTGGCCTTTGTGTTGCCAGATGGCCACTTTGTCCATATCGCGTCCGCCAATGCAGGTGCAGTATCAAATTTTCCACCGCCAGGGCCGCATGTTCCAACAAAATCTGTATCACAAAATTTACAAACAGCATTTTCCCGGTCCTGTTCACGACCTGTCCATAAATTACATCCAGCAAAACGGCAAAATACCGCAGCGCGACCAGTATTATACCCCTCACCCTGAAGGGTGTAAAATATTTCTTTGACCAGATATGGCATTTTATTTATCAGGACTATATAATGTTGGGTCAGGGACTCCTGCTTCGGCAAACCCTTTTTTGCGCAGGATACAACTGTCGCACCGGCCACAGGCAAGGCCATTTTCATCAGGATCATAGCAGGAATGGGTTAATGAGTAGTCAACCCCGAGTTCCAGTCCTTTTTTGATAATCTCGGCCTTGGTCAAGCGTATAAGAGGGGTATGGATCTGGAACCTAAATTTTCCTGTCACGGTTTCTTTAGTAGCCAGATTGGCCATCTTCTCAAAGGCTTTGATAAATTCGGGCCTGCAATCTGGATACCCTGAATAATCAATAGCGTTCACACCAATAAAAATATCAGCCGCGGCAAGCACCTCTGCCCACCCTAAGGCAAAAGAAAGAAATATCGTATTCCTGGCCGGGACATAGGTAATGGGAATCTCCGTCAATTGTTCAGGATTCTGGTCCTTTGGCACATCAATATTATCAGTCAGGGCTGAGCCGCCAATCTTATTCAAGGGCACTTCCAGCACCAGATGCTGCTTAACCCCCATTCTTTCCGCTACTCTTTTAGCTGCTTTGATTTCCACGTCATGCCGCTGGTGATAATAAAAACTCAGGGCATACACTTCATACCCCTGTGATTTCGCAATAGCCAGGCATGTGGTTGAATCAAGCCCTCCGGAAAAAAGTACAACTGCCTTTTTCATAGACACTATCCTATCTTACCCTTTAAAAATTTCAACCTGGATCCGTAAATCTCATTTTTTTACCCACTCACTTTTTTAAGATTTAACTGCAAAAACTCAAATTTGACCTTTTAACAAAAACGTCAGCCTGTAACATACTATAATAATTCAACATTTACCCTGTTGAATCCCGCTTTGCGGGGCTG
>CAJXJU010000013.1 GCA_913055195.1 uncultured Desulfohalobiaceae bacterium
GTGACAGTTGTAACTATTTGAAATTATTAGCCGTTCGCCTGTCCCCGCAAGCTGTGATTTGCGAGTTTCGACTTTTTGCAGGCGACTCTTATGTCCTATTTTTGAATTTATTAATAAAATCTAAAAAATCTTGCTTTAAACCAGGAATAAATTTTTCTTCTGGAAGAGATTTTATCTCATCCTCTGTTACCCATCTAATTTCTGTATGGTTTTCCGATTTCTCTTGTCCATTTTTGTAAACACAGAGAAATTTAATTCCAGGTATTATTGGTTCGTTAGGTTGGTTAATATAATAAAATTTATGAATTTCTTCTATCACATCAACATCAATATTTAATTCTAATTTATAATGTCGTTTTACTCCTGTAACAAAGCTCTCATTTCTATCTAATTGCCCGCCACAGCCTTCATATAGCCCGGGAAAAAGTTTTCTATTATCATTACGCTTTGCAATTAGTGCTTTCAATGAGCCGTGTTCTTCTTTAATACAAATCCCAGCAACATGAACTTCCGGTGTTAATCTAATATTTTCCCTCGTGATAAATTGATTAGCGATTTCTTTTGAAACCCATACATTTATCTCATTATTTATTCCTTTTAATTTTCTTTTCTGTTCAAATAATTGAATGGTAATAGATTTTGGCATTCTCGGAATGACAGGGAAATCATCTTTATCTATGACTATTCCTTTTGGGCGAGCAATTCCACAAAGACGGGCACTTTTATTGATTTCAGCGCCTATAAAATCTCCATTTATTGGTTTTATCCAACCTTTTGTAACTCCCCAACCCAACGAAAGTGGAATAGATGAACCATATCGTCTTGATAACTCTTTACATAATTTATCAAATTTTTTTTCTGCATTATTTATTCGTTTTAATGTTTCTTTTATTAAAGTCTGTAGAAATTTGTGATCATCATCCTCTATTTTTGGCAGCCTGTTAATAATTAAAGCACCATCGCCTAATGTTTTAATAATATGATCTTTGAATATATCATTTAAAATATTATAAAATTTGGTACTAAATTTGTCTAGAAAGGGGAAAACATCAACATTTTCGGCCCATGAAGTAAACCCTCTTACATCTACAAAAATAATTTGAGCTTCGATCATTTCTTGATTAATAATATCCATTTGTTATCCCCCACGTTATTAATTTGATTCCTCTTTAATAGATTCGCCTGCAAAAAGTAAATTTTTCCGTTTACCCTGCTTACCTCACCCCGCTCACCCGTGGCCACACCGTACACTTACGGCAGGGAGCAAAACCAGCGTAAAAAGCCTCTCTTAGACTGGAAAACAAAATCTTATTTTTATAGTATATCCTCCGGCCAAAACCGCACTGCATGGTATGAAAACGTTTGCTCTTTTTATTGCCAATATACCTGTCACGAGCCGCTTTCATGCTCAAAATCCTGGCCCAGAATCCCCGCAGTCCATTCATGGCGCTTCGTTGCACAGAGAGCAACCTGGCCATTTTCTCTTCATCCTGGCCCTTATGGGGAAAACAAAAGGCCATACCATTGGCAACCATCATTTCATTGACGCACTCTCTATCGGAAATATAGAGATACGCCAGTATCCTGCCAAATCTGTCAGCGGACAGTTCCCTTGTTTCTATGGTCAATGTCCGCCCTCTAACCAGCCTTTCCAGAAAAGATTTTGCTTCACGCGCAAAATATTGATCTTTTTCCCCGTCATGACCAATTTCCGGCGCATCAATGCCTTGCAATCGTACGGTCTCACCTGTCATCAAGACCACTGTATCGCCATCAAATACCTTTTTTACCCTGACCTGCCACCGGGCAGCATTGACATTAAATGCACCGCAAAAAACACAAAAAAATAAAAAAAGAATTATAATCTTTTTTTTTGCGTTCATTTATCCCTTCCACTATCACAAAGGGGGACAGATATAAAACCTCCCCCTACAGATACTTTGTCTTTATCCCTTACCCCTTATCCCTTTGCCCCTGCTTACGACTCATAATAAGATTTTAAACACGCACTGCGCACTGGATGTCTCAGTTTACGCAGGGCTTTGGCCTCAATCTGCCTGATCCTTTCCCTGGTAACATTAAACAACTTACCTACCTCTTCCAGGGTATGGTCAGATTTTTCGCCTATACCAAAACGTTTTCTTAAAACCTGTTCTTCTCTGGGAGTGAGTTCAGACAGCACCCTATCAATAAGCTCAGACAGTTTAGTGTTCACCACTTCCTCAGCCGGGGCCACAGCCTTTTTATCTTCAATAAAATCACCCAGGCTGCTATCTTCCTCATCTCCAATAGGAGTCTCCAGAGATATGGGCTCCTTGGCTATTTTAAGCACCTTTTTCACCTTCTCCAGAGGATAGTCCATCCTCTCAGCAATCTCCTCCGGGGTTGGATCACGGCCTAATTCCTGAACCAGGTACCTGGAAGTACGAACCAGCTTGTTTATGGTTTCGATCATATGCACAGGAATACGGATGGTTCTGGCCTGGTCAGCAATGGCCCTGGTAATGGCCTGCCTGATCCACCAGGTAGCATAGGTTGAAAACTTGTAACCGCGTTGATACTCGAATTTGTCAACAGCCTTCATCAGGCCAATATTGCCTTCCTGGATCAAATCCAGAAACTGCAATCCCCTGTTGGTGTATTTTTTGGCGATACTTACCACCAGCCGCAAATTCGCCCGGATAAGTTCCTGCTTGGCCCTTATGGCATCCCTATTGCCCTTTTTGATTCTCCACAGCACTTCTTCCAGATCAGTCACATTGTGCATGCACTTTTCTTCTAAGCGCTGTAAAATTTCTATTTTGCCATAGATCATTTCCTTAAAGGAAAACAGCTCCTCAACGGTCATATTCAATTCATCAGCAACAGCAACAGGGTTTATTTTCCGCTTTTCCAGCTTCTGGAATAAATCAAAAATCTCTTCCTGACTCTTGCTCAAAGAAAGGATATATGCACTGACATCACGCTGACAATTATGCATCTGACGGACATAGTCTTCCACA
Source organism: uncultured Desulfohalobiaceae bacterium (assembly GCA_913055195.1). Lineage (GTDB taxonomy): Bacteria > Desulfobacterota > Desulfovibrionia > Desulfovibrionales > Desulfonatronovibrionaceae > Desulfovulcanus. The sequence goes on from CAJXJU010000013.1 coordinate 3,003, forward strand.
TTTTCAATAAGCCTATCAATCAGGGTCTTTTCCAGCTTGATACTGCGCAAACGCTCAACAATTTCGTTCTTGTACTCCAGAATCCTTTTCTGAATACCATAAACACGTCGATCAAGACGGGCGCATTCGTCCAGTTTAGTATAAATATTTTTCCTTTTCTTATAGATGGTTTTAACTTCCTCCAGCAGCTTGATGACTCTTTGTTTCTGGTTCATTTCTTCTTCAGTAGGATCATCCTCTTCAATAGTTTTGACTACATCTTTAAGCTTAATTTTATCTTTTTTTAGTTCTTCGCCAACTTTTATCAATTCTTCCACCACTACAGGAACTTCTACCAGCGCATAAAGGACTTCCAGCTCGCCAGCTTCAATTTTTTTGGCAATAAAAACTTCTCCATCGCGGTCCAATAATCCAACCGCTCCCATCTCGCGCAAATACATGCGCACAGGATCGTTGCTCCTGGAAGTAGTATCCAGCACATCTTCCGCTTCAGCCACATCAGCTGCTGCCTCTGCAATATCACTGGTATCTTCTGGAACAACTGAGATGGGCTTACCTGCCTTGGCATCAACAATAGTAATATCCAGTTGGTCAAAAATAGAGATGATCTCTTCTATCTGTTCCGACTTATTCACCTCTGACGGCAAAGCCTTGTTTAACTCATCAAAGGTCAAAAATCCCTTTTTCTTGCCTTCAGCTATAAGCGCCTTTATTTGTTGTACATCTTTGATACTACCCATTTACCCCCCTTTTTTTTAAGAAATTAGGAAGATAGGAAGTTCAGGAAGAAAAAATTGTTTCCTGCAAAAGAGTCAAAATCCGGCGGACCTCCTGCTGATCACCCTTTTTTTGGGCCCGCGTAAGAGCCATTTTAAGATTTTTTTGGGTCATTTTCCTGTTTTCTCTACCCAGAAAATCCATATACTCCTGTAACCTGGCCCCTTTGTTGTCAGCCAGATCCTTCTGCTGCAATTTACTGCGTACAAAAAAAGCTTTTTGCTCCTCATCAAGCCGGGACAATACCTGATCAGAATCATAACGGATCAATTTTTCCCACAAATCCCTTGCCCAGTCAGACCTCAAATAAAGCGCTATATTCTTTTCAGCTAAAACAGGGATATACTCGGGGAAACAAATAACAAAGGTTAAGATTTCCTTATCTCTTGAGTCTGGACCAACCCTCAGGGACAGCCTCTGGTTCTGGCCCGCATCCGATACCTGTACCTGACGCCCTGTCCCCCGCACCTCCTCCAAACTTTGACGCAATTCCTGCTCAGATAATCCCAGGGTCTGGGCAATTCTGGGGATATAATAGGCCCGCCATGAAATATCTCTTAAGCTCAAAAGAAAACCTCTGGCCCAGGTCAAAACTTCTTTGGGAGACTTATGCAAGCTAATCATTGCCAGGCAAAAATCAAGGCCATCACGAGCTTTGCTTAACAATTCAACAAGACTTTTTTGACCAAATTTCGTAAGCAAACTATCCGCGTCCTCGCCTGGCGGGAACTGAACCACCTTGCGTTTCAGACCCTGGCTCAAAACCATCTGCGCACTGCGTAAAGCCGCTTTAGCGCCTGCTTCATCTCCGTCAAACAAAAGCACTATGCTGCTGGTCAAACCTCCCAGCCTTCTCACCTGGGTCCCGGTCAATGCTGTGCCCAGGACAGCACAGGAATTGGTAAAGCCATATTGATGAAGGACTATGACATCCACATAACCTTCTGTCAGCAATACCTCGTGCTTCTGGCTAATAGAACGCCTGGCCTGATACAATCCGTATAAATGCTCACCTTTTTTATAAATAGGGGTTTCGCTGCTGTTTAGATACTTGGGGTCGCCATCCCCAATCACCCGGCCTCCAAAGGCCACTACCTGGCCGGAGAGGTTAAAGATGGGAAAAATCAGGCGACCACGAAAGCGATCATAGGTATGTCCCTTATCATTCTGGCTTAACAGTCCGGCATCCACACCCTGCTGCGGGGTATAGCCCAGAGATTTGAGATGATTTTCAAGACCATGCCACTCATCAGGGCTAAACCCAAGCCCAAACTTCTGGATCATGTCCTGACTAATTTTACGCTGCAACAAATAATCCCTGGCTATTTTCCCTTTTTGAGAACGTAACTTATCTTTAAAATAAGAATAGGCCAGGGAATTAAGGTCAAGGCAAAGCCTTCTTTTACCTTTATCTTTCTGTTTGAAAGGGACCTGGCTCTGCGTAAGCCTTACTCCAGCAATTTGAGCCAGTTCAATAACCGCTTCCTTAAACTCCAGCCCATTTATTTTCTGGTAAAAATGGATAACGTCTCCAGCAGCCTGACAGCCAAAACAATAAAAAAAACCCTGGTCAGGATTAACACTAAAGGACGGCTTGGTCTCCTGATGAAAAGGGCATGGTCCCACCCACCTGGTACCTACAGGCCGCAAATTGACATAACGCCCAATCAATTCAACAATATCAATCCGCTCTTTAATCTCCGCTATGACCCGGGCATCAATCATACTCATAAATAGTGAACAGTGAACAGTGATCAGTGAACAGTGAACAGTGAACAGTGATCAGTGATCAGTGAACAGTGAACAGTGATCAGTGATCAGTGACCAGATTTTATTGCTGTTTTTTCTTTTCTTGTCCCTTATCCCTTACCCCTTAATCCTTACCCCTTATTACCACCTGCGTAGCGACTTTGTCGCCAGGTTTTAACCCGGAAATAATTTCCGTGTAATTGAGCCCGGAAAGTCCAAGTATTGGTTTGATCTGCGAAACAGTTCCATCAGGTCTTTGAACAAAAACAATCTGTTCCCCTTTAATCCATTTCAGGGCTGAATTGGGCAGGGCCAGAACATCTGCTCTGGTCTTTACCTCAATCTGACAATGAGTTGTCATTTCAGGCCGCAAAAATTTTGCCTGATCAGAAGATATGGGCACCAGCGCTTGATAATAGACAATATTATCCCTTACTTCTGGCTGGGGATAGATCTGGGCTATCTGTCCGCTAAAGACTTTGTCTGGGTATGAGTCCACGCTAAAAGTTACCTTTTGGCCGGCGCGGACTTCGCCTATGTCTGTTTCATCTACATATATCCACAGTTCAAGACGCGTAGGGTCTAAAACAGTAATCAGATTGGCTACTTGCAGGCCAGCGACAACAGTTTCTCCTTCCTGCGCAGTCACCTGGCTGACATAGCCAGTCAGAGGACTATAAATTTTAGTATAGCTGAGCTTGACCTTTAAAGCATCAAGTCCGGCCTTAAGTTCTTTAATCTCTGCCCTGGTTTTTCTGGTTTCAAGTCCAAATTCCCTTTTTAATTCGTTTAATCTTGCACTCGCCTGGTTTAAATTTTGAGTCTCTATTTCCAGTTCTTTTTGGGCCTGCTCAAACTCATCTTGAGAAACAATTTTTTTTTGAAAGAGTTTTTTTAGTTTCAAAAAATTTGATTGCGCATAATTTAATCTGGCTTTGGCCTGGTCGAACTCAGCCCTGGCCTGGGCTATTTTTAAGGGATAGGTAACCTTGATTTTTTCCAGGGCCAGGCGGGCTTTTTCCAATCTGGACCGGGCTTCAATCATGGCTGCCCTGATTTCCCGGTCATCAATTTCCGCCACAAGCTGACCCTTTTGTACTTTATCGCCTACCTTGACCTTCATTTTGGTAATTACACCAGTGGCCTGGGCGCCAATTTTGACTATGGCTCCTACCTGAGATTTGATAATCCCGGTAGCCTCCAGGACTTTGCGTACCTGCCCCTTTTGGAGGACGGCAGTGGCCAGAATTTTAGGACCCTGGTCTGAAGTTTTTTGTTTCCACCACCATCCTCCCCCGGCGATCAGGATTAAAACTAAGATGAGAAAAATAAATTTACGCATCTTAGCTTAATTCCTGAATCCATTCTTTTAAAGGTTGTTCAATTAGAGCGCGAATTTCTTCCAGGCGTTTTTCTGATTCAGCCTCAAAGCGAAGAACCAGAACCGGCTGTGTATTGGATGCGCGAAGTAGGCCCCAACCATCATCAAAGATAATGCGCACGCCGTCCACATCAACAATATTGTATTTTTCGCGAAAATAGTTCTGCGCTTTACTGACCACTTTAAATTTTATTTCATCCGGACAGTCCATGCGGATTTCCGGGGTGTTAACTGTCTTGGGCCAGTCAGATAAATAGGAACTAAGCACCATATCCGGCTTTAAGCTTACGATTTCTACCAGGCGGGCAGCAGCATAGAGGGCATCGTCAAAGCCATAGTAACGATCAGCAAAGAACATGTGTCCGCTCATCTCCCCGGCGAGTAGCGCTCCTGTTTCCTTCATCCTGGCCTTGATCAGAGAGTGGCCTGTCTTCCACATGATTGGATTTCCCCCATGCTCTTGTATATCTCTGAATAGAAGATGAGAACATTTTACCTCACCAATAACGGTAGCACCAGGATTTTCTTTGAGTACATGGCGGGCAAAAATGGCTAATAGTTTATCCCCATAGATAATATGTCCATTTTCATCCACAACACCAATGCGGTCACCATCACCGTCCAGGCCAATTCCCAGATGGGCGTTTTCTTCCCTGACCTTCCGGCATAAATCTGTGATGTTTTCAAGGACAGTTGGGTCTGGATGGTGGTTAGGAAAATCACCGTCCGGTTCACAGTAGAGGGGAATAACTTCAGCCCCCATTCGTGTTAATAATTCAGCGCAAACAAGACCTGCACTGCCGTTGCCGCCATCCACAACGACCTTGACCGGGTTACTTAATTTAGCCAGACTGGATAAATGATCCAGATAAGTGGGGACGATATCCAATTGACTTGCCATGCCGTTGCCTCTGGCAAAGTCCCCTTTCTTCATAATTTCATAAATTTTTTGAATTTCTGAGGTATGGATAGTGCTTTCACCGGCCCAGACCTTGAATCCGTTAAAATCAGAGGGGTTGTGGCTGGCCGTAATCATGACGCCGGCACTTTTGTTTAAATATTTTACTGCAAAATAAAATAAAGGCGTGGCTACCATGTCCAGATAAGTAACATCAACCCCGGTAGAAAGCAGACCAGAGGTGAGTCTTTTTTGATATTCAGGTGAGCTGTGCCGGCAATCATGTCCAACCACAGCATGAGTGTAGCCCTGAGATAAAAAGTAAGTCCCGCAAGCCTTGCCCAGGACTTCGACCCAGTCATCATCAAAGTCTTTGTCCACAATGCCGCGGATGTCATAAGCGCGAAAAATTTCTTTTTTAATTGCTATCATAGGAAACTCCTTTCCGGGTTTCAGGGTTTATGATTTTATGTTATAAAAATTTGAGGATAAAGAAAAGATTTACAGTTGTAAAATCTTTTAATATTGGTACTGACAATTTGGAGCAAGAAATTTAACTCAACTAATTATAAGGAGTTTTTTATGAGTTGGGATTGGGATAAATTACAGGAACGGCGGCAAAGGCAAGCTCACAAATGGGGCACGGGACCTGATTTTGGTGAATTTAATGAAAAATTTAAACAAATCAAAGGAATTCAGTTGCCCTGGGGCAAAATTATTTTACTCCTTGTCCTTGTCTTATGGGCATTAACGGGTGTTTATATCGTTGACCCTGATGAGGTGGGTGTTGTGCAGCGATTTGGGGCATTTGATCGCATCACAGAGCCAGGCCCTCATTACCATCTTCCTTATCCAATAGAAAAAGTGCACACGCCTAAGGTTACACGCATTAGAAGGATTGAAATAGGCTTCAGGACTTTGTCCAAAAAGACTGCCTTTGCTACCAATCAGTATCGGCTGATTCCTGAAGAGTCACTTATGCTGACTGGCGATGAAAACATTGTGGATGTACAGTTTATTGTGCAATATCAGATAAAGGACCCAAAAGATTATCTTTTTAATATTGCCCAGCCTGAAAAGACAGTCAAAGATGCAGCAGAAGCAGCTATGCGTGAGGTTATTGGCTATAATAAAATCGATTCTGCTTTAACTACCGGTAAGCTGGCCATTCAAAATGAGACAAAAAGGCTTTTACAGGAGATTTTAGACCGTTATCACAGCGGTATAAAAGTGGTGGCTGTACAATTGCAAGATGTTCATCCTCCTCAGGAGGTTGTTGATGCTTTTAAAGATGTGGCCAGTGCCAAGGAGGATAAAAGTAGATATATTAATGAAGCTGAAGCTTATCGTAATGGCCTTCTTCCCAAGACAAGGGGTGAAGCAGCAGGAATTATTAATAAAGCTCTGGCATACAAAGAAAGTGTTGTTCGTAAAGCTAAAGGTGAGGCAGCCAGATTTCTTGCTGTCTTGAAAGAGTACAGGAAGGCTAGAGATATTACCAGAAAAAGGATCTATCTTGAAACTATGGAACAAATTTTGTCCAATCCAGATGTAAGCAAGTTAATATTGTCAGATAAGGCTTTGCAAAAAGTAGTACCTTATTTGCCTCTAAATATGGAAGGCTTGAGATCGAACTCAAGAGCTAAAAAGAGAAAAACAGCAGGAGGAAAAAAATAATGACTGATAAACAAAAATCAGCCTTAACAATAATTTTAGTTCTTTTACTTTTAGTAAGTTCTCAATGTTTTTTTATTGTTGATCAAACTCAGAGGGCTATAGTAATACAGCTTGGTAAGCCTGTAGGTTCTGATCTTGGCCCCGGGCTGCACTTTAAATTGCCTTTTATACAGGATGTTATCTATTTTGATCACCGTGTTCTGGAATATGATGCCCCGCCAGCAGAGATATTAACTAAAGACAAAAAAAATCTTGTGGTAGATAACTATTCCAGATGGCGAATTAAAAATCCACTTGCTTTTTACCGCAGTGTTCGTACTATTTCCAGTGGTTTGTCCCGCTTAGATGATATTATTTATGCTGAACTCAGAGTTGCTCTGGGACAATATTTGCTTACAGAAGTTGTTTCTTCCAAAAGAAGCCAGATAATGAGGCAGGTGACAGAAAAATGTAACCTGCTTCTTCAGAAGTATGGCATTGAGATATTGGATGTGCGTATTAAAAGAACTGATTTACCCCCAGAAAACCAGAGAGCCATTTTTGGACGGATGCGTGCAGAAAGAGAGCGTCAGGCCAGGCAATACAGGTCTGAGGGGCGCGAAGAAGCAGTTAAAATCAGAACTACCGCAGACAAAGAACGTGCTATTATGCTTGCTGAGGCCAGACAAAAAGCAGAAGTGTTGCGTGGAGAAGGTGACGCCATAGCCACGGCTATTTATGCACAGGCCCTGGCAAAGGATCCAAAATTTTATCAGTTTTTGCGTACAATGGAGGCGTATAAGAAGGTTGTTAATGGTAAGACAGATTTTGTGTTTACACCGGATAGTGAGTTCTGGAAGATGATTAAGTGAAGGAAGTGAAGTAGTTGGGGGAATAAGAAGTTAGGAGAATAAAAACTAGAAGGGAGTTAAACAATGCGTGATGATGTCTCTACCTTAACTTTGCTGGGCAAAAGCAAAGCTGAGTATCCGACGCGAGTTGATCCGGGTATTCTGGAGACTTTTCCCAATAGATTTCCGGAAAGGGATTATCTTATTACCCTGGTTAGTGACGAGTTTACATCCCTTTGTCCCATGACTGGCCAGCCAGATTATGGAACAATTATTATAAAATATATTCCTGATAAAAAATGCATTGAGTCCAAGTCGTTGAAGTTTTATTTGTTCAGTTATCGGCAAGAACCAACCTTTATGGAGACAGTGACCAACCGCATTTTAGACGATCTGGTTAAGGCTTGTGAGCCACGGCAGATGACAGTTGTGGGCAAGTTTAAGGCCAGAGGCGGCATTGTGATTGAGGTGGAAACCAATTATGTGAAAAAATAATAACTCAACTTTCGGAGTTAAAAAATTATTCAATTTTTTCAGATAATTGCAAAACAAAATTAATGAAGTATCCCATTTTTA
>CAJXJU010000014.1 GCA_913055195.1 uncultured Desulfohalobiaceae bacterium
TCATGGTGCATAAAGTTATTTATTTATCTTTTGATTTTTCTTGTTATAGTCAGCATATTAAGCACATATCTGGCTATTAATTTTTTTCAAGAAGAGGAGAATTTGCGTTTATCTCTTATGCAAACAACAAAATTGCTGAATGATACCAGGTTCAAATTAGAGCGTCTGGAAAATGTGCAAAAAATTTTAGACAGTTACAATAGTGAACAACTGGAGGCCCTTTTAGTAAAACACAAACTCAATGCATCCGGGACAAGACTTGCTGGTGCTATCGATCTCAAGGAAGTTTTCCAATCTGTAGATCTGCATATGGTTAAAATCGAAAATGTCCAGGCCAGGTATTTTAAAGATAAAATGCAGATTCAATTTGAGTTAAATAATCTCACTTCTGGCCGCACTCTCAAAGGTGATGTCAATTTGTTTCTCATTGGCAGAGATGGCACGGAAGTAGAACTGAATATCACACCACAAACACAACACTTTGAAATAAACCATTTTAAACGCATAGAAGCAACTTTTGTCCCTCCTGATTTTCTACCCAGGCCAAAAATCTTTGGCATTCGTATTAAAATCATTGATCAAGAAGGAAAAATAATTTTCTGTGAAACTTATCCTCTTTCTCATATCCTTGTTTAGCCTTGTGCTGACAAACCTGTATCCAGGATTTGCCGCGGATCAGGCCACTATTTTTGCCCAAACATTTTATCCGCTGAAAGTTTACTTTCTGCAGGGACAAAAATCCGGGCCAACGATTATGGTACAGGGAGGCATTCAAGGCGATGAACTTGCCGGAGTAATTGCCGCCCAGATTTTGACCAGATCTCTGGTCAAAAAAGGTAATTTAATTGTTATTCCACGTGCCAATCTGCCATCCATCCATGCATTTAAACGCCAAATCAACGTGGATTTGAACAGACGCTTTGATCGCGGCTACAATCAATATTATGAAGATTATCTCGCCAGGGCCATTAGATATATGGTCAGCAAAAGCGATGGTTTGATCCATCTGCATGAAGGCAGTGGTTTTTATTCCCCCACCTACATTGACAGCCTTCGCAATCCCAGACATTATGGTCAGTCTATTATAATTGACGCCCATATTTTTGAGAACAGAATTTATCTGGCTAATCTGGCTCTGGGCGCTTTAAGCAGGATCAATGGGAGTTTAAAGCCAGCCAGATACTCTTTTCAACTTTTTAACATGAATACCTTCGCGCCAGGCAGCCTTTATCCAGAACAAAGAAAATCTCTGACATATTACACCCTGGGCAAATTAAAGATCCCTGCCCTGGCAGTGGAAGTAAGCAAAAACATACGAAACTTACCCTGGAAAGTGAATTGCCATTGTCGAATTGTTAAAGACCTACTCAGTCAAATGGGAGTAGAGATTGAGCTTCCTGCAAACATAACCAGACTGGTTAAGGAGTGGTTTAACGATTCTGTTAAAATCAAAATAAATGATCAGGATGTAGCAAAGTCTTCACACATAACATTAACCCCCTATGCGGAGCTCAATGTCCAGTTAGCTACAAACCCTGACGCTGCTTCTCACCAGACTGACAAAGCCCTGGCAGTGACCCTGCCGCATATGGACTACTTAAATCTAATAAACACAAAATTTGTTTGCCTTCAGCCCTTTCCCTATCTGAATATTATCCTGGATGGCAAAAAAATAAAACGGATTAAAATCAAATGGAAAAAAAACTGGTTTAGAAAAAGCCCGGAACTTCCCATCCTGCTTTACTCTCAGGACAAAAAAATTAAGCTGGCCAGACCTGGAACACAAATTTCAGCCTATGAAGGCCAGACAATCCTTTTACATGGCCTCTGGCTGGAACATGGCCAGGAAATACTCAATGTCAAAGGTTTTGTGAGCAATAAAATCTCAAATGATGGTCAGGACAAATCCGTCCCCATAGTTTTGGCCCAGAAAGGCTTTATGCCAAAATACATTGAGAAAAATAAAAATGGGGAATGGTCTTTTGAAATCCAGAGAGAAACTAAAGGAACAAAAAAATATCAATGGAAAGTAAAGGTTAAAAAGACAAAATTTTCTGGAGTGATCCTGCAAGGCCCACTGAATACTACCCAGAAAGCTTACCTCTTATTGCCATATAATAGCAAAAGCAGCGGAAACAGCGGAAGCGAGATCTTTCGTCTAAAAAAAGGCAAATATCTGCTCAGTAAATTGAAAAATGATGAAGATATTATCTGTTTTGTAGGCGATTATCCCTTGCCGGTCTATCCTGGTGAAACTCTAAGTCTTTTGCACAGTGGACAATATATTTTACATATCTTTGAAGGCAGAAGTTTTGAAAAATTAGGAGACATCACACTGGAAATCCTGGACACAGGATATTAAAAAATCAACTAGAGCGGAAAAGTCCTATGAGCATTTTTTTTGTCAATCTCCCACTTAGATATATTGCCAGAGAAAAGGCCTATCTGGACTTCTTCATTAAACACGGACTGAACCCTGAACTGGGGCTGGATGCATGGAGCATGGACTGCCTTGACTTTGCCTGGCATGAAAAAACAGCCCGTACTATTCATCAGGCTGGATTAAAAACCTCTATTCATCTTCCATTTTTGGACTTATCACCAGGCAGTATAGACCAGTATATCCTGCAGGCAACAAGAAAAAGGTTAAACAAGGCACTGGAAATAGCCAGGATATATGCACCCTGCCATCTGATCGGCCATCCAGCTTATGACCCCAGCCTTGATGATGATTTTTATTCGTCCTGGCTGGACAATTCCATAAAAACCTGGCAGCAACTGCTGGACAAAACTGGAGATATCTGCCCCCTTTTCCTGGAAAATGTCCGGGAGCAGGACCCGGATGTTATTACTGACCTATTAAGCGAACTCAAAGGAGATATTGGCTTTTGTTTTGACCCTGGACATTGGTTTTCATTTGGCCGTGGCAAGGAAAATAATAATCTAAGTCATTGGCTTCAAAAGCTGGCACCTTATATCCGTCATCTGCATTTGCACGACAATCATGGCCATCTTGATGAACACCTGGGTATGGGCCAGGGAACAATACCTTTTGTGGAGCTTTTTGGTAGTCTGGAATTTTTAGACCTAAAACCAGGCTTTACTTTAGAACCACATTCTGCTGAAGACCTGAGCCATAGTTTAAATTTTATGCACACCCACCGATCCTGGTTCTCTTTGCTGGGAATTAAGAAAATAGCAGATTAATTAGCAGAAGCGCAAGCCAGCCATTCTTTTTTGACTTTAAAAGTCCCGGGCCAGGAAGGCAAAGAGAAAAAGCCGTAACCTGGCCAGGATAGCTGAAAGGCATGTAGCAACAAGGGAGATGGTTCCTGCTGACCATAGCGAAGATCTCCTATAATGGGATGATTCTTCATGGCTAGCTGGACCCGTAACTGATGAGTTCTTCCGGTTTCCAGCCGCAAAACAAGCAGACTACACCCTGAATGTACGCGCACCAAAAAAGCTCTTGCTCTGGCCAGCTTTCCTCTGGAAGAGACTACTACTTTTTTAGCACTCCTGCTTTTAGCTGAATCTTTTCGGACAAAGAGCCTATTTTCCAGTTTAACCCAATTTTTATGCGGCCAGACACCTTTCACCCACGCCAGATAATATTTCTTCACCTGTTTTGACCAGATTTTTTGCATAGTGCGTAAAAAAGAAAAAGACCTGGCCACAAGAAGCAAACCTGATGTGTCCTTATCCAGACGATGGACAGGAGTCGGAGGGAAAAGATCATCTGCAAACTGAAATCTTAAACACTGGATAACTGAATCTTTGTGTCCGCTACCAGGATGAACAGGCAAACCAGATGGCTTATTGACAACCAGAAACTGTTCATCCTCAAAAACAATATCCAGTTTCTGATGAGATAAGATTTCATTTTCTGACTCCAGAAGAGCGGCATAGGGAGGTATGCGCACCTTTTGACCTGCTTTAATCCGATCAAAAGGTTTTACTCTTTTACCATCTATGCGGACCTGGCCGGTCCTGATCCAGCGCATTAAAGCTGAATAAGGGATATTTTTCCTGGTTTTGCGCTGCAAAAAAGAAATGACTTTTTGTCCGGCCTCTTCAGGGCTAATGAGCAGATATTGGACTCGAGGCATTTTTTATCTGAGCACCTAAAACGGACAGGCAATATGGTTGATTACCGCGAAATTTAACAGTCCGTTTTAGGTGCCTGGCTTTCTCTTCTTACGCTTCTTTCACTTCTTCCGCTTCTTCCCTATTGGGGAGTAGATAAATCCAGCGTATAAGAAACAATGATTGTTTTTCTTTTCTTCAGGCCAGTCATACCAGGATGGGTATTCACGCAAACAACCAGTTCTTTCTGTCCGTCTCCGTTCAAATCATAAATGCCATAGTCAACTATGGAGCCTTTGATCCTTCTGGTCTTCCAGAAAAGGTTCAAGCCAATTCCATCCCAGTACAGACAGTGAATTTCTCCCTGGGGGAAAAAGCGGTAACGGCTAAAAAACTGCGAAGAAACAGAAATAGGACGGCTGACCAGAAGCTCATAACGATTATCCCTATCCAGGTTCACTGGCACCAGCCTTGTTGGTATGTAGTAAAAACTTGGGTCATCATCTTTTGGTTTTCCAAGCCCTGGCAGAGTTTCATCTTTGACAAGGCCAAGGGAAGAGGCCGCATACACCTCATCAGTCGTGGCCTGTCTGGCCCTTGTTGACGAATAAACACGTAAATGATCGCTATCATCAGCAACAATAATCTTATAGTCCGCGCCTTGAGGAAGATAGGTAAAGTTAAAAACATTGGTTTTTTCCGGCACAGGGATATGTCGGCCTAACTGATACCTTCCACCCATTTTCACAACTTCATAAACGCTGTCCGGCATAAACAAACGTCCACGGCCCAGTTTTTGTCCAATTAAAGTAGGCATATATTCCGGCGGGGTGCGGACAACATTGAGGAAAAAAGGTATTTTCTCAGCTTTGACAGAAAATCTTTTGCCATCAAAATTAAGAATAAAGGAACGCACAAATTCATCCTGAATGGCAGAAACTATAATTTCCTGAAAGCCATCGCGATTCAGATCCATGATGTTAATGTTCAAACACTGGTAACTGACAGGGGCTTTGTACTCAGCAAGAGGAACAAGGCGGTTATTGACCAGAGTATAGGCGTAAACTCTGCGGTCATCCAGGACAAAAATTTCATTTTTGCCATCATTATCAGCATCTCCTACAACCATTCCAATGGCTGAAAACGGCAAAGCCTGACTGCGCCAGCGACCTGGTGTGCTGGGAGAGCCTTTATACCGAAACTGGGGATTAAGATAAAATTCCTGACCAGGAGAGACCTCGTTAAATATAAGCTCTGGATTCATGCGGTTGATAATATTTTTATTGGCAACACTTTCCGCTTTCTTTTCTGGACGCTTAAAAATCTGCCCATTTATTGATCTGGCAATTTTTTCCAGGGAAGGAATAAGTTCATCCAGGGTAGTTTGTGCATTATAAGGAACGAGCCTGCCTTGCTGGTCTATCACCTGAACATCCAGACTACATTGTTTTCCCATGATCGTAATGGAGCCAAAGACCACATAGTCAGAACCTATCTTTTGCAAAATAGATCTGGCCTGCTCTCTGGAGCGTGGAAAATCCACTCCGGCTGATTTGATTTTTGCCTGGTCAACAGGAATGAAACGCTCAGACCAGGCGAGTCTTGTCGTGAGCATAGATTGGGTTCCCATGGACAAATACTGGTATTCCTGGGGACCAAAAATCTTGAATGGCAACACGGCAAAGGTCTTTTGCTCTCCCGCGCTAACAAAGTGCACAAAGCTCAGGCTGAAAACCACGACCATGAAAGCCAGAAAAGTTAAAGCAAAGCGTTTAAGCATAAGGAAATTCCTCCTATTTTTTGACATGCTCCAGGTTCAGAGCTAGAGTCTTTATATCAGTTCGTCAAAACCTATTTAGCAATTTCTTCTGGGTCAGGCAAATATAATTCATTATGGAAAAACGCCCCTATCGCTATTTTCGTTTTGTATGCCCGGAACAAAATGTGCCCTTAGTTGAAGAGCTTCTTTCATCTGAAGGTTTTGAATTTGAACCGGTGCAATTTTTTCCCCTGGCCCGTAAATTGATCAATGCCCCTTTTGGTCCTGGAAACTCAATAGCTGCTTTTTTCGGACTTATTTATATCCAGGACAAATCCTCAATGCTTCCCCCATTAGCTTTGAATCCTCCGAAGCAAAGCACGGTCCTGGATTTGTGCGCCAGCCCTGGCAGTAAAACCGGAATACTGGCCCAGATAGTTGGAGAGCAAGGATTGGTAATAGCTAATGAACCTAATCCAACAAGGCTGACCACCCTGCGCCAGAATCTATTACAAATGAACCTCTTGAACGTGGTCACCACCAGATATCCTGGTCAGGAATTCCCTTTTGAATCTAACGCTTTTGACTATATTCTTCTTGATGTCCCGTGTAGCGGATGGGGCACTGCCCAAAAACATCCAGCCATAACCAGAATATGGACACAAAAAAACCTGGGTCCACTTATAAGTTTACAAAAACAACTTTTAAGTAGAGCAGCCCTGCTTCTGGCACCAGGGGGCAAATTACTGTATTCCACCTGCACAACCAATGTGTTAGAAAATGAAGCCCAGATTGAATGGGCTATAAAAAATCTGGACATGGAAATCGTAGCACTTCCAAAAATCAAAGGCTTTATCTATAAAAACTGTCAGAATGAATTTGTCAGCCAGGGAACTTTACGCATAGATGGGCCAAAATCTGACAGCCAGGGTTTTTTCCTGGCCTGTTTGCAAAAAAAAGACAATAGACATCATCAATCCGAAAAATTACAACAAAAAGGCACAGTTAAAACCTGGCACAAACTCGATAACAAAGCATATTCTTTGTATGCCGGGCTGAATCTACCCGACTTCGGAGCTTTTTACAAATTTGAGCAAAAAGTCTTTTTTTTGCCAGACAGGGCCGTTACTCTGCTTGGAGACAGGCTCAAATGGCAGGGAACTTATGTAGGTAAATATAAAAAAGGTAAAATTATTATACATCCTCGCATGCGCAGGCTGCTTCCTGATTATGATGAAAATACAAAGAGCAATGTCAGCAGCGAAAGCGAAGGTTTAAATATCCATGAAATAAAAACCCTAAAAAGTTTGATCTCTGGACAGAGTTTAATTTGTCCAGGACAAAACAAAATAGCTTTGCCCTTTTACTGGAAAAAAATGGGTCTGGGATGGCTTAAACTAAAAAAAGGACGCTGTTTTTGGTCAGAGAGATAAAAAGGTTAAAGGCTAAGGGCTAAAGGCGTAGAGCAAAAAAGTAAAAAATAATAATCCCATACCCCTTTGCCCTTAGCCCTTTATTTGCCCTTACCCCTTAACCCTTAACCCTTACCCCTTTAGCGAGGTAAAAATGGAAGGATGTAAAAGAAGAGTCAGGCGACTGTTTTCTGCCCGGTCAGACAAAACAATTCTTTTGCCTTTAGACCACGGAGTAACTGAAGGGTTGCTTCCCGGGCTGGAAGACATGAAAACCCTGCTTCAACAACTCGACCCGAAACTTGTACAGGGAGTGATTTTGCATAAAGGTCTGGCAAGAGAGCTTGGGTCTTTTGTTGACACACGGCAAAATTTGATAGTCCATCTCTCAGCCGGGACCAGGCATGGCCTGCCACCATACAATAGAAGCCTGGTCTGTTCTATCCAGGAAGCATTACGTATTGGAGCAGACGCGGTATCTGTCCACATCAATATCGGCAATGACCTGGAAGACAGAATGCTTTCGGACCTGGGGATGGTTGTAGATGAGGCCCATCAACTGGGCATTCCCGTCCTGGCCGCGGTCTTTGCTCGTGGAGGACAGATAGTCAATGAGCTTGATCCGACTCTGGTGGCTCATTGTATTCGTCTTGGCGCAGAGTTAGGCGCGGACATAGTTATTGTACCCTTTTCTGGTGAAACAGACAGTTTTGCCAGGGCAATAGCGGCCTGTCCAGTGCCAGTGCTTATAGCTGGTGGTCCCAGGCAGCCCGGATTTAAAAATTTTTTACAGATGATCAAACAGGTGATGGACACCGGCGCTAAAGGTGTGAGCATTGGCCGCAATATTTTTCAACATCCAGAACCTATTAAGGCTCTGGAAATGATCGCGGAAATAGTTCACGTGTAGGATGAATTATGCAAAACTTTTTTCAGGTAATTTCCGTTCAAGAATTTATACATAAGTTAAAAGAGTTTTCTCCTGTTGACACAGAGGAGCTTCCTCTGGATCAAGCTTTTGGCCGGGTTTTGGCCCAGGATATAGTAGCCAGAGAGAATCTTCCACTGGTTCATCGTTCCTGTATGGATGGCTATGCACTAATGGCCAGAGACACCTTCGGAGCCAGCGAGTCCAATCCCGCTTATCTGGAAGTAATTGGCGAAGTGCACATTGAAAAGATTCCTGATTTTGCACTGGAACCGGGTCAATGTGCGCGCATTGTCACAGGAGGCACATTGCCAGAGCGCGCAGATAGCGTAATTATGGTAGAACATACCCAGGACTTAGGCGCTGGCACCATAGAAATACGCAAATCAGTTGCCCCGCATGAGAATGTCATGCTTAAAGGTGAAGACTTTCGCGTCCATGATCTGGCATTAAGCAGCGGAATATTCATCAATTTCAAGCAGGTTGGTATTCTGGCCGCGCTGGGCGTAGCAAATGTCCAGGTATATCAAAGGGTCAAAGTGGGGATCATCTCCACAGGAGATGAACTTGTGCCAGTGCATAAGGTACCAGCGCCCGGTCAGGTCAGAGATGTAAATAGTTACACTCTTGCTGAACTGGTGAATAAAGCCGGGGGAAAATTTAAACTTTATGGGATTGTACAGGATAAGTTAGGTGCCATTACCGCTGCCCTGGAAACTGCTCTCCAGGAAAATGATGTGGTCCTTATTTCTGGAGGAAGTTCCATTGGAATCAGAGACCTGACTGTCCAGTCCCTGGAAAGTATTCAGGGCGTAGAAATTCTGGCTCATGGTGTGGCCATAAGCCCTGGCAAGCCAACAATTCTGGCCCGTAAAGAAAACAAAGCCATCTGGGGATTGCCGGGCCAGGTAGCCTCAGCGCAAATAGTCATGCTGGTTCTGGTTTTACCTTTCCTGACCCATCTGGCCGGGAAGAAAAACAGTTTTGACGAAAAAGACAAAGTTTTTGTTCAGGCTGAACTGGCCAGAAATATCGCCTCAAAATATGGTCGGGAAGATTATGTCCGGGTACGTCTGGAAGATTCAGGTGGAAAACTAAAAGCCATCCCTATCATGGGCAAATCCGGTCTTTTAAAAACCATTGTTCAGGCTGATGGCCTGTTAAAGATACCTGACAACTTAGAAGGGCTGGAAAAGGGTACGGAAGTTAAAGTCTGGAAAGTGTAGAGTATAACTAGCTTAAATCTCTTAAGTTACCTGTAGCTGTAATTTCTTTGACGTGTGGGGAAAATTTTGTTAATTTTTGATGAATTTTTTAGATAAAAAGACGAATGAGTTCTTAAGAAGATACGAATTACTCAACTTTCGGAATTCCGAAAGTTGAGTAAGTTATTAAAATAACCATGCCTGGATCAGAACAAGAAGAATTTCCCAGATCATCAAAAAAATATTACATAATCAAAAAAATTCTATCATTACTTAAATGGATCTCGACAAATAAAAAATTAGCACGATGGGCATCAGCTATTACAGGATCATATTATCTTGTATTGGATATTTGGTCAGATAAATTAGCTTTCATTAAAGACTACCCTAAACTTCACCAGATTCTTTTTTGGATATGTTTACTTCTTTCATTGGGTATCCTTGTTATTAGAACTTATTATGAAGATAGAAGAGATAATGATACTAAACTTGCATTAAATTTTTTGACTGATTTTATTGGAACTGTTGGTTACATTGTTGAAGCCAAGATAAACAGATTTAGAAAAAAATTTGTAAGCTTGAAGCCCAAATCTAATAAATTTAACCAAATAACCCAGCCAGATGATCAATTAGAAATTATTGCTCACTCATTTTGTGAATTCTTGAAAAAAAGTTTTGGATTTGAGGATCATCAGATAAATATTACAATTTTAAAAAGAAAAGATTCTGCTTCAAAATGGAATTACTGTTTTAAGTATCAAAAAAACTGGGAATATACTGATCCTTCGAAAATTCTTCCTAAAAAAATTGAAACAGTAGAAGCTATCAAAAGAGGTGAATATGTATTTTATCCTGATAAAATGCAAGCGGCTCAAAAAGGAAAATATTTCTTGAGTGATAGAGATATTAGACGGAGGACAGGAAGCGCCTTTCTGTTCCCTATTAAGATACAGGGGAACAATTGCTTATTCGAGTACTTAATATGTATTATTACATATGGTAAACAATTTTGCGAAGAAACAGATGAACCATCTGTCCAGGCATCAAAAGCAATTTTACGAGAGATTTGTCGCCGTTTTGAATTAGAATTGTGCTTAAAAGCAATTAAGGAGTATAATTAAATGAAAAATAAAAGAAATAGTTATTCTAAGAAAACATATCAAAACGATTTAGAGGCATCAAAAACAAATATTGTTGTTAGATGTAGTAATGAGTTACAATATTTAGTTTCTGTACTTTCAGCAATTGATGACAAATTTAAAGATAAAGCCCAACAATCGGGCACACTTGACCGCCAATCAGTTGCGCTCCTTGACGGCAAGTAACCTATGTTGATAGACAGACCGCGTAAGCGCGGTCTGTGTAGATTTAACTGCAAAAACTCAAATTGGCCTTTTTAACAAAAATGTCAGCTTATAACATACTATAATAATTCAACA
>CAJXJU010000015.1 GCA_913055195.1 uncultured Desulfohalobiaceae bacterium
CTCGCTATCGCTGTTCGCCTGTCCCCGCACGGAAAAATATACTTTTTGCAGGCGACTCTGTAATTAAAAATGGCGGAGTAAAGGGAACCTTTTTTGCTGTCTGGGCGCCCAATGCTAAATACGTATCAGTTATTGGCGACTTTAATGATTGGGATAACAGGACTCATCCCTTAAGTCCCAGGCCAGATGGTTCTGGCATCTGGGAAGGTTTTATTCCTGGAGCTTTGCCAGGTCAAAAATATAAATATTATATCCACTCCAGAAACAATAATTATCAAGTAAACAAAGGTGACCCCCTGGCATTTTTCTGGGAAATTCCACCAAATACTGCCTCTATCATCTGGGACCTGGATTATGAGTGGCAGGATCAGGAATGGATGCAAAAAAGAAAAGAAAAAAATAATCTCCATGGACCAATCTCAATCTATGAGCTTCATCCAGGATCATGGAGAAGAGATCCCCAGAATCCAGACCGCTTTCTTTCCTATCGAGAATTAGCCCATATCCTGCCAGAATATATCAATGATATGGGATTTACCCATGTGGAATTTATGCCTCTTGTTGAACACCCATTCTATGGTTCCTGGGGATATCAGGGAGTAGGATATTTTGCTCCCACCAGCCGTTATGGAACTCCGCAGGACCTGATGTACCTGATAGACGTCCTGCACCAGCATGACATTGGTGTAATCCTGGATTGGGTTCCTTCCCATTTTCCCAGTGATGAACATGGTCTGGCTTATTTTGACGGCACGCACCTGTATGAGCATATGGACCCAAGAAAGGGATATCACCCTGACTGGAACAGTTATATCTTTAACTACAGTCGTTATGAGGTCATCTCGTTCCTTATCAGTTCTGCTCTGTTCTGGCTGGATAAATATCATGTGGATGGTCTGCGCGTCGATGCAGTAGCCTCAATGCTCTATCTGGATTATTCAAGGAAGCCTGGCGAATGGATACCCAACAGGTATGGAGGTAATGAAAACCTTGAAGCAATTGAATTTTTAAAACTTTTAAATAAACAAATCTATCAAAATTTTCCAGATGTACATACATTTGCAGAAGAATCTACTTCCTGGCCTCTTGTTTCACGACCTACCTATATTGGTGGACTCGGATTCGGCTTTAAATGGAATATGGGCTGGATGAACGATACCCTTGATTACTTCCAAAAAGATCCCATTTACCGCAAATATCATCAAGATCAGCTTACTTTCAGCATCTGGTATGCTTTTAGTGAAAACTTTGTCCTGCCTCTTTCGCATGATGAAGTTGTTCATGGCAAAGGCTCGCTTTTGAATAAAATGCCAGGAGACAGATGGCAACAATTTGCCAATTTAAGGCTCCTTTTTGGATATATGTTTGCCCATCCAGGTAAAAAACTCCTTTTTATGGGCTCAGAATTTGGTCAAATTAAAGAGTGGGATCACGAACACAGTCTGGATTGGCATTTGTTAGACTATCCTGATCACCAGAATCTTCAACGCTGGGTCCGCGATCTCAATCATTTCTACTGCTCTCATCCAGCCCTTTTTAGTCAGGACTTTGAACCAGAGGGCTTTTCCTGGATTGATTGTCACGACACAGATAACAGTGTGCTTTCATTCTTACGCCGGGACAAAGACAAAAATACATTGGCCATTGTCTGTAACTTCACCCCCGTGCCCCGCTATGATTATACTGTTGGTCTCCCTCAGCCAGGTTTATGGCATGAAGTGTTAAATAGTGATGCACATATCTACGGTGGATCAAATTCAGGCAATTTTGATCCTGTTCAGGCTACAGAGCCTGGCAGTCACAACCTGCCTTATTCTGTCAAATTAACCCTGCCACCTCTGGCAATAATTTTCTTGCTCAACCAATAAACCATCTAGCCAATTAACCAAATGGACAGAAGAAGTGGTATTTTACTTCACATCTCAAGCCTGCCATCTAATTTTGGTATAGGTGATTTTGGACCCTGGGCATGTCAATTTGTTGATTTCTTATTTCGTGCAGGTCAAACTATCTGGCAAATTCTCCCTTTAACCCCTGTAAACGGAGGGACTGGCAATTCACCCTACAGTTCACCATCGTCATTTGCTCTAAATCCCCTTTTTATAAGTCTGGAGAAATTAATTATTGACGGTTATGTGTCGCTAAAAGAATTAGACTATGATTTTTCCTTTTCCCTTAGCCGGGTCAATTATGACCTTGTCCGTGAGTTCAAATTAAATGTCCTGAATCGAATTTTTGCTCGCCATTATGCAAAAATAGAAAATGACCCCGGATTTAACACCTTTTGTGCAAACAATAGTTTCTGGTTAGATGACTACTGCCTTTATCAGGCCATAAAAGACTATTTTCAAGGGATAGCATGGTTTTCCTGGCCCAGGCCCTTACGTTTTCGAGACGAAAAAGAAATCAAAAAATGGTCACAAAAATTGACCAGGGAAATTTTAAAACAAAAATTTTTTCAATTTCTGGCTTTTGATCAGTGGCAGAGTTTAAAAACATACGCCAATGGAAAAAATATTCTCATCCTGGGTGATATTCCAATCTATGTTAGCCTGGATAGCAGCGATGTCTGGGCAAATTCAGAATATTTCCTTCTGGATAAGGAAAAGCTTCCCCTATTTGTGGCAGGAGCGCCACCAGACTATTTTAGTCCTCAAGGACAATTATGGGGCAATCCAATATATGACTGGGAAAAATTAAAAAAGGAAAATTTTGACTGGTGGATCAAACGAATTGAGCACAACCTTGCCCTCTATGATTTAGTCCGTCTGGATCATTTTCGTGGCTTTGTCTCTTTCTGGCAGGTAAAAGCAGGTGAGCCTACTGCTCAAAATGGTCAATGGATAAAAGGACCTGGTGATGGTCTGTTTCAGGTAATTATGAACACATTTGATGTTAATTGTTTTCTGGTTGAAGATCTGGGACATATCACTGAAGATGTTCTTGAGTTACGTGACAAATACAATCTTCCGGGCATGAATGTCCTGCAATTTGCCTTTAATTCAGATATACCAAAAAACCCATATCTTCCGCATAATCACAGAAAAAATAGTGTAGTTTATACAGGAACGCATGATAATAATACTATAAAAGGCTGGTATAAAAATGAGTTAAATATCCAGCAGAGATTAATGCTTAGTGAATATATTGGTAAAGATATAAATGAACTCAATGTTCACAATGAGCTTGTACGCTTAGCCCTCTCATCAACTGCAAAACTCTCTGTTCTGCCCATACAAGACATCCTGGGCCTGGACGCCAGAGCAAGAATGAATCTGCCCGGAAGCAGATCTGACAACTGGGAATGGCGACTTTTACCTGATATTTTAAATCAACATATTGAGGAAAATCTGGCCAGGCTTACCTTTATTTTTGGCCGCGCTCCTGCTATATAAATGTATTTTCCTGTACTACAATATCAAAACATACTACCTTCTGATCACCTACCAGATTTACAAGCTTTACTCCCTGAGTATCTCTGCCAGCGCGCCTTACTTCATCAACCTTAATTCTGATAATTTTATTATTAGAAGAAAGTAAAACCAGTTCATCAGAATCAGATACAAGCACTGACCCAACAACATATCCAGTCTTATCTGTAATCTTCATATTTTTTATCCCTAATCCTCCCCTGGACTGGATTCTATATTGAGAAATATCAGTCCGTTTTCCATATCCCTTTTCAGATATTGTCAGCAGATCCGTGCGTCCATTGGCATTAATTATATCAGCAGATACAACATAATCATCTTTTCTCATTGCCATGCCTTTTACGCCAACAGCATTTCTACCAATTGGCCGGATCTCTGCTCCTGTAAACCTTATAGCATATCCACGTCTGCTTGTTAAAATAACCTCTGAATCCTTTTCAACCACTTTTACTGCTATTAATTCATCCCCGTCTTTTAAATTAATGGCTATTTTACCCTGACTACGCAAAACTTTAAATTCTGAAAATGAAGTCTTTTTAACCATTCCATTTCTGGTGATAAAAAGAAAATATTTATCTTCATCAAATCCACGAAGTGCTATACAATTGGCAATATATTCAGTCTCATTTAGAGGTAATAAGTTATTCATATGCACGCCCTTAGCTAATCTACTGCCTTCAGGTATTTCATAAACTTTTAAATGATAAACTTTTCCCTGATTGGAAAACAAAAATAAACCCTGATGATTGGAGGTAATAAGCATATTAGTAATAAAATCTTTTTCTGAAACATTGGCTCCAGCAATTCCTTTTCCGCCTCTTTTTTGTTGCTGGTATGTATCAAGTGGAGTCCTTTTGATATATCCATTTCTGGACAAAGTTATCACAACATCCACATCAGGAATAATATCTTCGATATCTATAGAACCAGGGTCATATTCCATAATTCTTGTTTTTCTAGGCGTAGCATATTGTTTTTTCAGCTCATCGAGTTCTTCCCTGATTACGCCTTTTAATACCTCTATATTTTCTAAAATACTTTTTAGATATTCAATCTTTTTCAATAATTCTTTGTATTCTTCAAGTAACTTCTCTTGTTCCAGATTAGTTAATCTTTGCAAGCGCATATCCAGAATGGCCTGCGACTGAACTTCTGTCAAATTAAAGCGATTCATCAATTTTTCTTTAGCTTCATGAGGAGTAGTGGATTGTTTAATAAGTTCAACAACTTCATCAATATTTTCCAGTGCTATTCTAAGACCTTCCAGTATATGTGCTCTTTGTTCTGCCTTATTTAAATCATATCGTGTTCTTCTTAAAATTACTTCTTTTCGATGCTCAAGAAAATATTCCAGAATTTGCTTTAAATTCAGAAGTTGTGGCCTGTTATTGACCACAGCCATCATATTAATACCAAAACTTGTTTCCAATGCAGTAAATTTGTACAATTTATTAATTACTACATCAGGAATTGTTCCCTTCTTGAGATCAATTACTATACGGATACCTCTGCGGTCGGATTCATCCCTGAGATCAGTAATCCCCTCAATTTTACGTTCATTTACAAGCGCGGCAATTTTTTCCACCAGATTAGCCTTGTTCAGAGCATAGGGTATTTCTGAAATAACAATGGACTCTAAGCCTTTTGGCCTGGCCTGGACGTCTATTTTAGACCGGATTTTGATACTACCCCGTCCGGTTTCATAAGCAGAAACAAGGCCCTTCTGGCCATAAATATAAGCGCCTGTTGGAAAATCAGGCCCCTTGATAAAGCGCATCAAATCTTTCACCTGTGCCTGTGGATGATCTAATAAATAAAGCAATCCATCTATCACCTCGCCAAGATTATGCGGAGGAATATTCGTAGCCATGCCCACAGCAATACCGGATGAGCCATTGATAAGAAGATTAGGAACCTTAGCGGGCAAAACTTCTGGTTCCTGAAGAGAATTATCATAATTGGGCCTGAAATTAACAGTCTCTTTTTCAATATCAGCCAAAAATTCAGAAGCCAGTTTTGACATGCGCACTTCAGTATAACGCATGGCTGCTGGAGCATCGCCATCAATGGAGCCAAAATTACCCTGGCCATCAACAAGAGGGTCACGCATATTAAAATCCTGGGCCATTCTAACCAGGGCGTCATAAACAGCCGCGTCTCCATGTGGATGATATTTACCTATGACATCACCAACTATGCGGGCTGATTTTTTATAAGGACGATTATAGGTATTACCAAGTTCATGCATAGCAAATAGAATACGCCGATGAACAGGCTTTAGCCCATCGCGTACATCAGGAATAGCCCGGCCAATAATAACACTTAAAGAATATTCCAGATATGATTTCTTGATTTCTTCTTCGATACTTACTTTATCTAACACCACTTTTCTCCTTTATTCTCAAAAAGGCAGCCATAAAAATGTCCGTACAGCCCCCCTTAATCCCTTTGCCTTTCGCCCTTTGCCTTTTGCCTCAAATATCAAGCTCACTAACTATCAGGGCATTGCGTTCAATAAACTCTCGCCTGGGCTCAACCTTATCACCCATAAGTTTTGAAAATAATTCATCAGCTTCCTGGGCATCAGCTATGGTGACCTGTAAAAGTTTTCTCTTTTCCGGATTCATAGTTGTTTCCCAGAGCTGCTCAGGATTCATCTCACCAAGACCTTTGTAGCGCTGGATATTAATACCTTTATTAGCCAGAGATAATACATATTCACCCAGTTCAAACAAGCCATGAACATGCTCTGAAGATTCTTTGTAAATCACCTCAAAATCAAAATCAGGACTTTGTGTTTTTATTCTGGAAAATATATCATAAGTAAATTTATATAATTTAGAATTGAAAAACTCTATACCTAATTTTATATGATGGCCATTTCGATCAATAAATTTTAAAAAGACTCTTTTTTCTTCATCATTTTCTTCTATGATCAGTTCAAAGTTATATCCATTTTTCAAAATAAAATCTCTAAATGATCTACAATCCATATATTCAAAATATATAGGACTCAGTTTTTGATCAAATTGAAGTAAAGTTAAAAATATATCTGACGTAATACCAAGATTTTCTGCTTCTATAAATTTATCTTTTAAAAACAGAATATCATTTAAAAATTTGATTAAATCTTTTCCCGTATATTTACTTTCATCCTGTGTCTTAATCTGAACATCATCAGCTATTCTTGAAAGTAAAAATTCATTCAGTTCCTTCTCATCTGTAATATATTTTTCAAAATTTCCTTTATGCACTCTAAATAATGGTGGTTGAGCAATATATAAATAACCATTTTCAATAAGACTCTGGTATTGACGGAAAAAGAAGGTCAGTAAAAGTGTTCTGATATGAGCGCCGTCAACATCAGCATCAGTCATGATCACAATTTTATGATACCTGAGTTTTTTCAAGTCAAAACCGTCCTCACCAACCCCGGCGCCCATAGCTGTAATCAAGGCCCTGATTTCTTTATTTTCTAAAATTTTATCAAATCTTGTTTTTTCCACATTTAAAATCTTACCACGAAGAGGCAGGATAGCCTGAAACTTTGGATTGCGGCCCTGCTTGGCAGAACCACCGGCTGAATCACCCTCAACAATAAAGACTTCACATTCAGCAGGATCTTTACTCTGGCAGTCAGCCAGTTTTCCAGGCAAGGAATGGTCTGAAAGTGCTCCTTTGCGGCGCACCAGCTCTCGCGCCTTTCGCGCTGCTTCGCGTGCTCTGGCTGCATCAACAACCTTCTCAATAATAAGGCGGGCATCTTTAGGATTCTCACCAAAAAATTTGCTTATGGTCTCATAGACCAGAGCAGAAACATAACCAGATACTTCGCTGTTGCCTAATTTGGTTTTAGTCTGCCCTTCAAACTGCGGGTCAGGAACTTTCACGCTAATAACAGCGCTCAATCCCTCACGCACATCATCGCCAGTCAGCTTTTGTTTTAATTTCCTGGGTAAATCAGCATTTTGAATATAGTTATTTATAGCTCTTGTAAGCGCCGATCTAAAGCCAACAAGATGGGTACCTCCTTCAATTGTCCTGATATTATTGGCAAAGGTATAAATAGTTTCCTTATATCCGGCCTTATACTGTAAGACAAACTCAATGCTCACATTTTTAATCTCTCCTTGACCATGAATAACTTTGTGAATTCCATTTCCAGCATTGATTTTATTGATAAATGAAATCAGGCCACCGCCATATTTAAAAACATCCTTATCTCCAGTTCTTTCGTCATAAAATTCTATTTTTATACCACTATTCAAATAAGCTAATTCTTCAAATCTTTTAGCTAACGTCTCATAATTAAAATTGACATCCTCAAATATATCTTCGTCTGGCCTGAATTTAATGGTAGTTCCTGTATTTTTAGTCTGGCCAATCTCCCTTAATTCACAAACAGGAACACCACGCTCATATTTTTGAAAGTATTTTTTTCCATTTCTTCTAATAGTTACTTCCAGATATTCAGAAAGGGCATTGACTACTGATATACCTACGCCATGCAGACCACCAGAAACTTTATAAGTGGTATCATCAAACTTACCTCCTGCATGAAGAACCGTCATAACCACTTCTACTGCAGGACGATTCTCCTTGGGATGAATATCAACCGGGATACCTCGTCCATTATCTGAAATGGTAACACTATTATCCAGATGCAAGGTAACCTTAATGTGGTCGCAAAACCCGGCCATAGCTTCATCAATACTATTATCAATAACTTCATATACAAGATGGTGCAGTCCTCTTTGATCGGTACTGCCAATATACATAGCCGGCCTTTTGCGTACAGCAGATAGACCTTCTAAAATTTTAATACTTTCTGCAGTGTATTCATTACTCATAATTTTTATTATCTCCCCTTACCCAGAACTAGTTTTGGCTAGGCTTCTTCCTCAGTATAATAAACTTCTTCTTCAATTTCTACAGGCATAGTTATAACAAAATAATTATAATCTTCTTCACCTACAATTTTACATGGATCAGTTTTACCTGAAAAATAAAATTTTACAATTTCTGAATCAAAGTGACTTAAAATATCAATTACATCCTTTGTTAATAAAACAATATCGTTTATTGATCCCTTATAATTACATGGAAGTGATTCATAAGCTTCACCAATTTCGTTTCCTTCCACGTAAAGTAATAATTCATTTTCATTTAACTTAAAATACGTCGAGCTGGTTTCTGAATTAAATATTCTCAATCTGTCTAATGATTCAATCAAATCATTTTTATTTATTTCTAAAACTGAATTAAATTGATCTTCATATTTATTTAACAGTTCATGATAATTTGGAAAATTATATGTGCTTAACGGGAAAGAAAATATTTCAGTATTATCCTTTGTCCTGAAAAATAACCTTCTGTTGGATAAACTTATTTCAATTTCATCCTCAGATAACCATTTTTTTAACTCTCCAAGAAATTTTTTAGAGATCAAGAAACCATCTTCAGGTAAAATTTTATGAATATTTTCGTTTTGAAACTTGAATAGGGCAAATTGGTGACCATTTAACCCGCAGATTTCAATATATTCATCATCAACAGCCTTAAAGCTCATGCAGGTCATGCCTTCCATGGTGTCATCATCACTAATACAATATGACACCTTATTAATAATATCCTTTAAGATATCGCCTGACAACAATACTTTATTTTCATTCGGAAAACTATCAAATTCCTGAAACCAGGATGAATCGCTTGTAGGAAGGCAATATTTGCTTTTTCCCTGTTCCACAACCAGAGTCTTGTCATCAAGACGAAGACTGATTTCTCCTGGCTTTAATTTGCGCACCAGATCAGCAAAAGTTTTTCCTTGTACCCCCACCAGCCCCTCTTCTCCGATAATGGCCGGATAGTTTCCTGTAAATTCTATATTGGAGTCTGTTGCCCTTATTTTGAGCTTATTCTCTTTTGCCTCGAGCCAGATTGTTCTTAAAAAAGCAGCACCCGTCTTAACCGGGATTATGCTTGATGATTTTTGCAAACCTTCAATGACGTCTTCTTTAATAATTTTAATAAACATTTCTTAACTCCTATTTTTATTTAACCCAGTCGTTTTGTAGGAAACCTGGTTAACTATTTGAAATTACAAAAATTTTTTTGAGTCTATTTGTGAACAAATAAGTTTCACTCATGACAAATATCCTTCATATTGGGAAAATTGAGCCTCTTTTTCTAAAGAGGAACATCTTTGCTCCAGATTTTTTAACAAAGATTTCATAAATTGGCTATCCTCCTTTAATTTTTGAATTTTCTTTACACTATATATGACCGTGCTATGATCTTTTCCACCGAAAAATTTTCCAATCTCAGGATATGAATATTTAAGTAGTTTACGACATAAAAACATGCATACCTGCCTGGCCTTGACAATCTCTTTTTCTCTTTTTGACGAAAGGATGTCATCCCTTTCCAGGCTCATTTCATCAGCTACTATGTCTATAATATTATCAAAGGTTAAGTTCTCTATTCTCTTTTCCTGTACTGTATTTAAAATGGAAAAAAAATCTTTTTCTTTCAGATCGTTGTTTACCAACTGGGTATAAGCTAAAATTTTTAAAAGGATACCTTTTATGTTTCTTAAATTGTTAAACTTTTGAGCAAGAATTAAAATTTGTTCATTAGATAAATTTAGTTTTTTATCTTCACAAAATTTATGGATAAATTTAGTCCTTATATCTATGTCCGGCTTTTTCAGGTTGACAATCACTCCCCATTCCAGCCTGGATTTTAACTTTTTATCAAGTTTATCTAACAATAAATACTTTCCTGTGTAACTGAATATCATTTGTTTATTTTGCTCATAAAATAGATCAAAACAGTAACTAATTCTCTTTGTAAGTCATCTAAGTTTAGTACTTCTTGAAAATCATCAATAATTAGATAATTATAGTTATTAATATATTGTTTGAAATTAATATGATTCTTATTAAATTGTATAATATATTTATTATTAAGTTCGTCTGAGTTGATAAAAAGTATTTTTTCGTCTGGCTTGTATTTTAAAATTTCATAAACAATGGCTTTTAATAAATGAGTTTTACCTGTTGAACTCTCACCATAAATTACAAATGGATTGTATTTTGCTATTTTATGTTTACATATTTCTTTTGCAGATACTATTGGAAAAAGATTTTTTTTGTTATATATAAAATTCTTAAAGGTAAAATCGTTGTTTAAGCGTTTTTTATTTTCTGTAACTGCCTCTTTTTTGTTTTGAATTATTTTTTTGTTACTGTTTAATGCAATTATTTTGTATTCAAAATCTGATTTAATTTTACTCTCGATTATGTCTTTAAATTTAATTTTGTAATTGTCATATAGAAATTTGTGTTGAAATATTATATATATCTT
>CAJXJU010000016.1 GCA_913055195.1 uncultured Desulfohalobiaceae bacterium
TCGACTCTGTAACTGATTGAAAATATTAAACATTTTTTCAACTCAGAAAGTTGAGATGATTAAAATACACCACTGGCTTATATTGTTAATTTACACCCTGACATGGTATCTTTTCCTGCCTTTTACTTTTTTCTCCTCTCGCCTGCGTCAGGGTCTGAAACAACGCTGGGGTTTCTGCCTGCCAGAAGGCCCTTTTGATTTATGGATCCAGGCCGCGTCAGTGGGAGAAGCGCAACTGGCCATAACCATTGTTAACGCTCTTGCTTCGACTACGCACAGCAACCACTCAACCAGGATCCTGATTACAACCTGTACCAGTCAGGGGTTTGAGGTATTAAAAAAGAAAATAAACCCTGACGCAGCTAATAACGCTAATCTTCATATTGAACTGGCTTATTTCCCCTTTGATCCATTGTGCATAATGTTCAGGTCAATAGCCAGGATCTCCCCCAGGCTGGTTCTTATTCTGGAGACAGAAATCTGGCCTTCTTTTTTGTCTGTATGTAAAATAAAATCCATTCCAGTTATTTTAGCCAACGCACGCATGAGCACCAGAAGTTACAGCAGATACCTGAAAATACGCAGATTGCTGAGCGCCATCGGCCCGAACAAAATTTTGGCTATCTCTGAAAACGATGCCAGAAGATTCGCGGACATTTTCTCTCCTTGCCTTGCTCAAATACCGGACAATCAACCTCGAACCTCGAACGTCGAAAATCGAACCATAAAAACAATGCCCAATATTAAATTTGATCAAATCTCTGTTGATCCACCATTAAAATATGTGCAAAATCCCCTGGCCAAATATTTTAAACCCAGACCACCTTTAGTTGTACTTGCATCTACACGGCAACAAGAAGAAGAAAAAATTAAATGGTTAATCAAAAAAATGATCCATGACCATTCTCGCACCATTATTGCTCTTTTTCCAAGGCACATGCACAGGCTGGATGCCTGGAAACAATTTTTGAGTCAGGAGAAAATCAACTGGATTTTACGCTCCGAACTTAAAGGCCAGATCACTGGCTCTGTCGTGGTTATCTGGGATAAATTTGGCGAATTATTGCCAGCTTATGCCCTGGCCAGGTCAGTCTATGTGGGCGGAAGTATTGTTCCCTGCGGGGGACAAAATTTCCTTGAACCCATCTCACAGGGTGTAATTCCGTGCATAGGACCATTCTGGGATAATTTTAAATGGGTTGGTGAAGAACTTATCCACCAGAACCTTGTAATCCAGGTAAATGATGTAAAAGAATTATATATTGAGCTTTCAAGGCCCGCCAGGATGTCCAGAGATAAAGTTCATGCCAGATTTCAGGAATATATTAAAAATAAAAAAGGGGGAACAAAGATTGTCTGGAAAGAAATCACCAGAATTTTACGCAATCATTCCAGCCAGATATAAATCCAGCCGTTTCCCGGGCAAACCCCTGGCCGATATTCTGGGTAAACCCATGTTCTGGCATGTATATACGCGGGCTAAAAAGTGCCCCCTGTTACAAGATGTTTATCTGGCCACAGATGACTCGCGGATTTTTGAAGCTGCAAAAAAATTGCATGTGCCTGTACTTATGACCAGTGAAAAACACAAAAGTGGCACGGATAGGATCCTGGAAGCAGCAAAACAACTGAATTTGCCAGAAGATAGTGTGATAGTTAATGTTCAGGGTGATGAACCAGCGCTAAACCCGGAAATGCTCACCGAGCTTTTAAAGCCCTTTACTACAAGTTCTGAAGTTCAAGTAACCACTTTGGCTAAGCCGATTTCTTTTGATCAAGCAAAAAACCCGGATATAGTCAAAGTGGTCTGCTCAAGCAGCGGCCATGCCCTGTATTTTTCCCGTTCACCCATTCCCTTTGGCAGGGATAGGCAACCAGAATACTTAGGTCATATTGGTCTGTATGCCATGCGTATGAATATACTTGCCAGATTCAAAAGTTTAGGCGAAAGTCGCCTGGAGAGGTGGGAAAAATTGGAACAACTAAGGTTGTTAGAAGCAGATATCCCCATTCTGGTCGTACAGACAAATTTTGAATGTCATGGTGTGGATAGACCAGAGGATATAGCAAGGGTTTGTGAGTTGTTGGCTAAGGGCTAAAGGCTAAAGGGAATGTAGAAAAGTAAACCCTGAACTTTGAATATTAAACATTACTCAGGGAAGCAAAATGGATGCTCTAACAATCAATGATTTACCCCACTATACCTACGAGGATTACATATCCTGGGAAGGAAGGTGGGAAATAATCAGGGGCATTCCTTATGCTATGTCTCCTGCCCCTGATCTTAAACATCAGTTGATTAGTAATAACATAGCTTCTGAATTAAAACAACGGTTGGCTAAATGTCCTCAATGTCATGCGTTATTGCCTGTGGACTGGAAAATAAGTGAAGATATTATTGTTCAACCAGATAATTTAGTCATCTGTTACGAACCAGAAGGTAAATACATTACCAGAGCACCATCTATAATTTTTGAAGTTTTATCGCCTCCAACCTTTTTAAAAGATGTCAATCTCAAATTCAAACTGTATGAACACGAAGGCGTAAAATATTATATTCTTGTCAATCCAGAAGATAAGATAGCAAAAATTTTTCAACTTAAAGATGGTAGATATATAAAAGTTCTTGATGCAACTAACGAAAAAATTATCTTTGACATAGACATTTGTAAAATAGAATTTGATTTTGCAAAAATATGGTAAAAACTTATTAGACTATGCCAGATTTACAGAGAATAAAAAAAGATTGTTTCTGGGACTATAATTTATCAGATGAGGACATAATCAAATTGGCAAACAGTAAAAATCGCAGAGAACAGCAATTTTTATTTGAAAAAATTTTATTAAATAGTAGAGCTTTTTTAGATGATTTAAAAATTTTTAAACCAGATGATTTAAAGAATCTTATTGAAAATTATAAAGTCCCAAAATTTAATGAATATTATGCGTTTAAGAGAAAAAACATGGCTGAAGTATATTTCTTAAA
Organism: uncultured Desulfohalobiaceae bacterium; assembly: GCA_913055195.1. GTDB lineage: Bacteria > Desulfobacterota > Desulfovibrionia > Desulfovibrionales > Desulfonatronovibrionaceae > Desulfovulcanus. The sequence goes on from CAJXJU010000016.1 coordinate 2,987, forward strand.
TAAGCCATTAGAAATAGATGAATTAAAATGGCAAATTTAGATTATAAAAAATTATATAAACTTCAAGACAAAGTATTAGAGCAGGTTTTTAAAAATGAAAAAATATTTTATCTAACAGGAGGAACGTGTCTTAACAGATTTTATAAAGAAAAAAGATATTCTGATGATTTAGACTTTTTTACAAATGATAATCAAGATTTTTATAGAGCAATAAGAAGCATTAGAGTATTATTTAAAAAGTATTTTCAAGTAACAGAAGAGATTACATCAAAAGATTTTATAAGATTTAAAATAAATAACTTATTACAGGTTGATTTTGTAAATGACAGAGTAGCAAGATATAAGGATCCAGTATATTTAAAAAATGGCTATATTATAGATAATATTGAAAATATACTCTCAAACAAAATTACTGCTGTAATAGCCAGAGATAATCCAAAGGATGTCTTTGATATTTATTTAATAGATAAATTTTATAAGGTCAATTGGATTGAGATATTAAAGATATCACAAAAAAAATCTGCATTTGACAATAATGATTTAATAATTCGACTAAAAACATTTCCAGTTAGCTTGTTAAATAACATATCGCTAGTAGATAAACATTTTCTTGATAATTTTGAGAATGAATTTAAAGTTATAGTGAAAAAAATAGAAAAGGCAGCAAGTACATGATTCGCCTGCAAAAAGTCCCTTTTTGCAGGCAATGTTCAATGTTGAATTATTAGAACATATTATAAGTTAATATTTTTGTCAAAAAGTTAAAATTTGAGTTTTTGCAGTTAAATCATACATTTTAAATATCCAACGCTTCTTGCGCTTCTTACGCTTCTTGCGCTTCTTACGCTTCTTACGCTTCTTGCGCTTCTTTCTCATCTCAACCCGGTCTAAAGATTGACTTTAATGTACTTAACGAATAAATATTTTGAACCTTTTTACACTTCTTTCTCTTCTAAAAGGAGACATCTAATGAAAGCAATTTTAGCCCTTGAAGATGGTACCTGGTTTGAAGGCAAGTCCTTTACAGGTCATGGCAAGGCTGAAGGCGAAGTGATTTTTAATACCGGCATGACCGGTTATCAGGAAATATTAACAGATCCTTCTTATCTGGGTCAAATGGTGTGCATGACCTATCCTCTAATTGGTAATTATGGAGTAAATTTGGAGGATGTTGAATCAGATCGGGTCCAGGTAGCCGCTTTTATTGTTAAGGAGTGCTGTCACGAACCTTCCAATTGGCGGGCAACAGAAAGTTTGCCTGATTATTTAAAAAGACATAATGTCATGGGGATTGAGGGTATAGATACGCGTGCACTGACCAGACACCTGCGTCTGAATGGCGCCATGCGTGGTATTATTTCTACTGAAGAGCTTGATCCCAGAAAACTTGCTGAACAAGCCAGGGAACTGCCGAACATGGAAGGGGCCAACCTGGCCTATGAGGCTACAAGCAAACACCCTTATATCTGGACAGATACTGGCCCTCAAAAAGTAAACCTTGAAAATGGCGAATACGCGTGGCCAGGACAGGGACCAAAAGTAGTAGTTTTTGACTTTGGCATTAAATGGAATATTCTAAGGCTCCTTAAGGCAGAGGGGTTGGACTTATTAATCGTTCCGGCTCACTTTACATTTGATCAGGTACACAAATTATCTCCAGATGGCATCTTTTTATCCAATGGGCCAGGTGATCCTGCTGCTTTAGAAGAAACCATACATACTATTGCCCTTTTAAGCGAACACTATCCCATGGCCGGGATCTGTCTTGGGCATCAGCTTTTAGGACTGGCCCTGGGTGGAAAAAGTTTTAAATTAAAGTTTGGCCATCATGGCCTGAACCATCCAGTCCAGGAACTATCAACCAGGCATATTGAAATTTCTTCTCAAAATCATGGCTTTTGCATTCAAATCGATCATCTGGATTTTCTGGAACAGACGCATATCAATCTCAACGACCGGACACTGGAAGGTTTCAGACATAAAAAAAGGCCCATTCTAGCAGTGCAGTATCACCCTGAAGCTGCACCCGGACCACATGATAGCCGTTATTTTTTTACGAAATTTAAACAACTAATAATTTCAGCTTAATACCACCATGTCCACTTTCACAAGATGTAAACAAAAATTTATCAGTGTTTCAAGTTTATTAAAACAAAATAAAATTCAGGCTGCACTTACCTGTGTTTTTGAAGCCGTGCAGGAGATGATGCGTGCCAATCTTCTGACAGGTGAAAAAAATGATCTCAGACAATTTCTTCAGGATAGCCTTTATTATCTTAATAACAATCAACAACTGCGCGAGATTTACCCTGTAGTTATCGAATACCATGAAGGGAATGAGAAACAATTATTGGCACAATTAAAAGAAATTATTGATTTATTGCAGGAAAAATTGGCCAGAGAAGCAAAAGAACAATTAGCCGCTCTGGAACGCAAGAAAAAGAAATCTCTGGCTACAGCACAGGACCTTCTTCAAAAGAAAAGTATTGATGAAGCAGAACTTATTTTTAAACAATTAATTGAAGAGTTTGACAAAGATTTTCAACTCAAAATTGATATCAGTGATATCCTAATTAACGCCCAACATTATAAAAGGGCCATTAAATATCTTAAGCTGGCCAATAAACAGCAACCCAACTCTGTCCATGTCTTCAACAGACTGGGAATGATTTTGCGAAAGTTGGGCAAATATGAGCAATCAGAAAAGGCTTACTTACAGGCCCTTAAACTTGATCCTGATGATGAATACCTTTATTTTAACGTAGGACGCCTCTATATTGACAGTCAGAAATGGGACAAAGCTGCCTTGATGGCTCAAAAAGCTGTCAAAATAAATCCAGGATTTCAGCAGGCAAAAAAAATGCTTTTATTTGTTCAAAAAAAGCTGAAAGGGGTAAGGGGTAAGGGGTAAGGATTAAGGGGTAAGGGGTAAGAATTAAAGAAAAAAGGAGAATAAGACTTTATGCCATCTGCCAAGCAATTTGTTATTGATGAATTATCCTACAAGGATTCATGGCGATTGTTTAAAATTATGGCCGAATTTGTTGAGGGTTTTGAAGACTTACACGACATAGGACCGGCCGTATCCATTTTCGGCTCTGCACGCGCCCGTCCTGAAGACAAAATATACCAGCTTACTTTTGACATCGCCAGAAAATTGGCTCAAGCCGGATACGCCGTGATCACAGGTGGCGGGCCAGGCCTTATGGAAGCAGGAAATAAGGGAGCTGTTGAAGGCGGCGGGCAGTCTATCGGACTACACATTCATCTGCCTTTTGAGCAAAAGCCAAATGACTATATCAACTTAAAATGCGATTTTCGCTATTTTTTTGTTCGCAAAGTCATGTTTATAAAATACGCAATGGCGTATGTAGTCATGCCAGGCGGATTTGGGACACTGGATGAACTGAGCGAAGCCCTGGTCCTGACTCAGACCAAAAGGATAAGACCCTTTCCTATTATTATGGTGGGCAAGAATTTTTGGTCAGGGTTGGTTAATTGGTTCAAGGAACAATTACTCAAAAATAAATACATCAATGAAAAAGATCTGGAACTCTTTTATGTTGTGGACGAAGCAGACGAAGTGGTAAATATTATCAAGCGATTGGTTATAATTTAATTTTATATAAAATGATAAGCTGAGATTCATTGGTATGAAGCACACGGTATAGGGCGCAAAGATTTTAAAATAAAGAGGTTAATATCATGAAGGAATTTGTTATTTGTATAAATAATAAAAATAATCCAGCAAGTCTTATAGTTGGAAAAATTTATCGTAAGTTAGATGATCCTGAAGCAGAATCATTCAATATGATTCGCATCATAGATGAAGATATCTCAGAAATAGACGGATATCTTTACCCTGCAACATATTTCATGCCTATAGAATTGCCAGAGAAAATACAACAGGCATTAATGGTTGCTGAAAATTTATATTAATAAAAATTAAGCTCCTGGCCAGTCAAGATATATTCATGTATAATCCATTTGAAAAATTAAAAAAAGTAAAAATCAAGCAAACACAGCATGGCTCAAACAAAACAATTTTATCATCTAATACGATCTCACAACAACAGGAACATCAGGTTATAAAAGGAGAAGACGAAGATGACAAAGCGCTTTTTTTAAGCGCCATGGCCGGCGTTAAGCCTTTAAATAAAAAAGGACGCCAGGTTCCTGGACTGAACTCTTTTTCTCCCCCCTCTTCCAGAAAATATAAATCCAATCAGGATGAACTGGAAAAATTTTTACGTGGAGAAATCGAATTTGATATACAGTTCAGTGATGAATATGTTGAGGGATATGTACATGGCCTGGACAGCAGAATTTTTCGTAAACTAAAAAATGGTGGATTTAGCATCCAGGCCCACCTGGATATGCATGGCATGAATACTGACCAGGCTAGATTGGCTCTTCTTTATTTTATGCGTGAACAATACTCACAAAACAAAAGATGTGTGCTACTCATTCCTGGTCGTGGTTTAAATTCTCCTTTAGGAATAGGTGTTTTAAAAAGAGAAGTCCAACACTGGTTAACCAGAGAGCCTTTAAAAAGAGTTGTCCTTGCCTTTTGCACTGCCCTGCCCAGACATGGCGGAACAGGTGCTCTGTATGTTTTGCTCCGCAAATATAAAAAAACCAGAGGAAAAGTAATCTGGGACAGATATTTGAAGTATGAAGGATGAAGGATGAAGGATGAAAAAAAATGAACGCGAAAATACACTTGTAGGGGCAAAACATTGTGTCTGGCAGAACAATAATAAAACTCAACTTTCTGACTTCGTTAACTTGTTGATATTACAAGCATTTCAGAAAACGTGCTTTCCGCAACCGCAACTCCGAAAGTTGAGTAATAAAAGATAAAAACATACAATAGGTTGAAAAGGAGCGTTATATGGGTTTTTTTAGTAAAATAAAAAAATTGTGGAAAAAAAAAGAGGAGCCAACTCCTGAAAAAATCGAGCCTTCCATCAAGGAAAAAGAAACTCTTACGCCTGATATTGAAGAGAAAAAGGTTGTTACTGAATATGAGCCAGTTGAGCCTCAAGAAAAGCCAGCTATTATTGATACTGACTGGCAAAAAAGTGTACGTAAGGCACTGGAAAATGCCGAACCAAAGCTCAGTATCTGGCTGGACCACCTTCTGGAAGGCGTAGAAAAGAAAGGCGATGAACTCTGGGCCAGGCTTCATTTTCTTTTTGAAAACCTGGAAGCGCCCAGAGAAGAAGCAGATGAGTTCATAGCCAGGTTTGCCCACTGGCTGGATGAAATGGACTATGAAGATATTTCTGAATTTCGCTCTGAATTACAGTACAGATTGGCCCTGGCCCTGGATCTGGAAGATGAAGAAGATGAGCGAAACAGGCTATTTTTAAAACTTTCCGAAGGACTTAGTAAAACCAAAGAACAACTGTCCAGACGTATTGATCAACTTTTAAGCATTACCAGCAAATTCGATGATGAATTCTGGGAAGAACTGGAAGAAATTTTAATTATGGCTGACGTGGGATTTACTGCCACGCAAAAACTTCTGGACCAACTGAGACCAAAGGTTCGTAAAGAAAAAATTGAAGACGCAGAAGGTTTTAAAGAGCTGCTCAAACAAGAGCTTGCCTCTCTGTTTCCAGAACCCAGGAAGATAAGAGTATCCAAACCGCCTGAAGTAGTCTTGATGATTGGTGTCAATGGCGTGGGCAAAACAACCACCATTGCCAAACTGGCCCATAGAGCACAGATGCAGGGCAAAAAAGTAATGATGGTGGCAGGCGATACGTTTCGTGCTGCTGCCATTGAGCAACTAAATATCTGGGCTAAACGGGTAGGTGCAGGCTTTTATGCGAAAGAAGATGGCGCTGACCCGGCTGCCGTGGCCTATGAAGCCCTGGATAAGGCCATAGAAGAGGGTTATGATACCGTGTTTGTGGATACAGCCGGCAGACTACATACCAAGGTCAACCTTATGGACGAGCTGAAAAAAATAAAAAGGGTCGTGAGCAAAAAGCATCCTGGAGCGCCCCACCGCACCATCCTTGTTCTGGACGCAACCACAGGACAAAACGCCCTCTCCCAGACTCAATTGTTTTCAGAAGCCGTGCCCATTGACGAAATAGTGTTGACCAAATTGGACGGTACAGCCAAAGGCGGGGTTATAGTGGCCATCGCGCTCGAACACAACATACCTATCACCTTTATTGGCCTGGGTGAAAAAATGGAAGACTTAGAAATCTTTATCCCTGAACGTGTAGTAAATCGTCTTATGGGATTTGGAGACATTGAAGGACTTGCTGAAAAAACTGCTGCTGTTATTGATGAAAAACAGGCAAAGAAACACATAATAAAGAAAGGACCTGATAATAATTTTGACCCTGAAGATTTTGGCTTAATATTATTTAGCACATTTAAACAAGTAGAGCTAATGAATCCAGAGAATAGTATTTTTAAGTAACAAAAAAATGTAGGAGGGTTAATAAATGGAACTTTTATTTGATCAAAGAAAATATATAACTTGTAAGATACGTAGATTAATAATAAAAAATAGACGTATGTTTTCTTGACGTCTCTGATCTAATATACGACAAAGGGAAATGGAAATAATAAAAAAATATAATCCTGATTTAATTATATCGGATTGTAAATACAGCACAGTGATAGCATCAAAATTCTTAAAAAAACCTTATTATGTAATTACAAATCAAAATTATACGCGAACTCACAATAAGGAGAAATATATAGTCTATCCAGTAATGAAAATGTTGAATGTAATGAATAAATCTGCCAAAGGTGTTCTTATTCCTGATTTACCGATGCCAAATACTGTATGCGAATACAATTTAACAAAACTAAATAATTTAACATTTATTGGTCCTTTGATTAGGTATAAATTGGATGATTATGATGAAGTCAAAAGGGGAAATTATATACTGAGTGTAATTGGTGGATTTGAATATAGGTTTAGGATTTTAGAGCTCCTAAATAAAGTTGCTGAGGAAAAAAATTTAAAGGTAAAAATGGTCTGCGGAAGTCATGAGGTTGCAGAAAAACTCAGAAAAATAAAAAAATCAAAAAATATTACAGTAATACCTATTGCCACAGATATGGAAAATTTGATAAAAAACTGCTCATTTATTGTGTGCCATGGGGGACATTCTACGCTCATGGAAGCACTAAGTTTCGGAAAGCCTGTGATTACAATACCTGACTTAGACCATCCAGAACAGGAAAACAATGCGAGAAAAATAAATGAGCTAAAATGTGGAATTGCCCTATCTCATAAAACATTAAATTATGATTTAAGTTATGCCATTGATGAAATAAACAACAATGATATTTATTTTAAAAACGCCGAGAAATTGAGTAGATTATGTAAAAATTACAATGGACGGGATAATATAAAAAGGATAATCGATAAATTTAATAATGTCCAATTGGATGGCGAGTATGTCCTTAATAAAAACGCTAAATTAGAATTTAAAATTTAAAATTTAAAATCCAAAGGATTTCTTATGCAACTCAGTGATTATGATGCATTTCCAACCACATTACCCATCGTAGTAGAAGATGAACTTTTTCTTTATCCTTTTATGATCTCTCCT
>CAJXJU010000017.1 GCA_913055195.1 uncultured Desulfohalobiaceae bacterium
AACCTTTGTCCAGCATGGAAGAAAACGTGCTTTCCGCAACTCCGAAAGTTGAGTCTCAATATTTTAAAAACAAATCCAGAGTCAAGCAAAACATCAAAAAAACACTTTCCAGGGGATGCATCCGACTTGGATTTCAACCATTTATTTGTTAACCTGGAAAAAACGCAAGGAGGAGATTATGCTTGCAATATTAGATTACCGGGCCGGCAATTTAACCAGTGTCAAAAGGGCTCTGGATTTTTTACAAATACCCTGCGAGATTACCAGCGATCCTGAGAAGTTGCATCAAGCGGAAGGGATAATTTTCCCGGGAGTTGGAGCCGCTGGCTCAGCCATGGAAAACCTGCAAAAAAACAACATGGATCAGGTGCTAAAAAAACTGATACAAAAAGATAAACCTTTGCTCGGTATTTGCCTGGGCTGTCAGATCATCCTTGAATACAGTCCAGAAAACAATACCCAGACTTTAGGTATTATCCCGGGACAGTGTGCCAGATTTAATCCTGATTGGACTGATGCCGGGGGGCTACCCATAAATATTCCCCACATGGGCTGGAATAAAGTCCATCTGGAAAAAGAGTGTCTGCTTTTTAAGGACGTTGACAAAGACGCTGAATTTTATTTTGTGCACAGCTATTATCCAGTACCTGAACCAGAATTTGTCATTGGAAACACAATTTACGGGCAAAAATTCTGCTCCCTACATGGCCGAGAGGGACTTTGGGCTGTTCAATTCCACCCTGAAAAAAGCGGCAGGCCCGGTTTAAAAATTTTGCAAAATTTTTATAATTTTTGCCAGGAGAAAAATAATGCTTAGTAAAAGAGTCATACCTTGTCTGGATGTACGAAACGGCAAGCTAACCAAAGGCATAAAATTTAAAGGCAATGTGGACATCGGCGATCCTGTGGAAACAGCCAGAATTTATTATGAGCAAGGGGCCGATGAGATTGTCTTTTACGATATAACCGCTTCACATGAAGGCCGTGGCATCATGCTCAAAGTAGTAGAAAAGGTGGCCTCCCAGATTTTTATCCCCTTTTCAGTGGGCGGAGGTATCAGTTCTGTGGATGATATGCGCGCGGTTCTTCTGGCAGGCGCGGAAAAGATTTCTGTCAACTCCGCGGCTGTTAAAAATCCCGAAATTATAAGTGAAGGTGCTGACGCGTTTGGCTCGCAATGTATTGTTGTGGGCATGGACGTGCTACGTGTTGAAAAATCAAAAAAAATCCCCTCTGGATATGAAATAGTGATCCACGGAGGAAGAAAACCTATGGGTATAGATGCACTGTGGTGGGCTAAGGAAGTAGAAAGGCTTGGAGCAGGCGAAATTTGCATTAATTCCATAGACGCGGACGGCACCAAAGACGGCTATGAATTGAATCTTACCCGGCTGATAGCAGAAAATGTGCGCATCCCGGTCATTGCCTCAGGCGGGGCTGGCAATCCACAACACATGGTTGATGCCGTGACTAAAGGCAGGGCTTCTGCCGCTCTGATTGCTTCCATTGTCCATTACGGTGAATACACCATTCCTGAAATAAAAAAATATATGCATGAGCAGGGAGTCAAAGTGAGGATGATCTGGTAATGGATAAGGTTATTGTCGAGTCAATGACCCATTGTGAAGCTGAGGTGGTGACCAAAGAAATTCCCAAAACCAGGAACTATGAACAAAAGATAAAAATGATCCTGGAGACCATGCGCGTGAATAAATTTCAGGCTGTGGTCTGGGACGGGGACACTTATCTTGGTGGAACATGGTATGATCCCATTCAGCAAAAATGGACCGCTGAATTTAAGGACTATGTCTGGCGAGATGCCAATGAGTTTCAGAATAAGTAGGAAGGATGAAGGATGAAGGATGAAAGTGGAAGGGGGTGGGCGAAGTAAAAAGGAGAAAAGGGGAGGGCTTTAACCTTCATAATTAATTTTTTCTGCATATTTTCTTCTTCAATCCCATAAATTTCATCCCTCATCCTTCCTACTTCATCCTTTTTTCTCATACGTTCCACTTCTACCGCCGCTTTTATGCACCAATTGACATTTTTCAATAATAATATCTTTCTGCACAGCCTTGCACATATCATAAATAGTCATGCAGGCCACCTGCGCTGCAACCAGGGCCTCCATTTCCACGCCAGTAGGAGCAATTGTTCTTGCCTCGGCCTCTACACGAATCAAATTTTCCTGATCATCTATTTCAAAACGGACATCCACAAAGCTTAAAAACAAAGGATGACACAGAGGAATAAGCTCTGAAGTCTTTTTGGCCGCCATAATGCCAGCTATTTTAGCTGTGGTCAGAACATCACCTTTGGGCAGAGCATTCTCTTTTAATAAGGCCATAGTTCTTGAAGAAACGCGCACAAAACTCTCCACAATGGCCTTGCGCACTGTTTCGGACTTGTGTCCTACATCAACCATTGTAATTTGTCCGTTCTTATCAATATGCGTCAACCCTGCTGACATTCTATTCTCCTATATGGGCGTATTGCTATACGCCCCTACAATTGGGCAACCACAGAAGGTTGCCCCTGCATCCTATCTTCCCAACTTCTTATCTTCCCAGCTTCCTCTTCTCTAACCTGCATCTGTATCACCCATTACTTTTTTAAAAAAACTCTTCACCCTGGCAGCAGGACCTCCCTGTTTTTCCTGCTCCAATCTCTCAAATTCCCGCAACAATTCTTCCTGTTTTCTGGTCAGCCGCGTTGGGGTCTTAACTATAACCTCAACTAACAAATCACCCTTCTGGGTACTTCCCAGATAAGGAAGTCCCAGGCCTTTGAGCTTAAAAACCTTTCCACTTTGTGTACCCCTGGGAATTTCCATTGGAACTGGCTCATCCAGAGTAGGCACCTCAATCCTGGCTCCCAGCGCGGCCTGAACAAAACTGATTTCCACCTGAGTAATCAGGTCCTGGCCATGACGTTTAAAAATATCATCTTCCTGCACATATATAACCACATAGAGATCGCCAGGAGGGCCACCATGCTCCCCTGGTTCACCTTCTCCACGCAGCCGCAATCGGCTACCATTGTCCACCCCTGCAGGAACCCGTACCTTTATCTTCTTTTTGACATTAACAATCCCTCTTCCCCGGCATTTACTACAGGGACGCCTGATAATCGTCCCCTGACCCTGACAAACTGGACAGGGCATGGATACGCGAAAAAAACCCTGTGAACGATAGACCTGACCAGACCCCTGACAATGGGCACAGGTCTCCACCCTGTGTCCGGGCTCTGCCCCTGTCCCCTGACAGCGGTCACAGGTTTCTCGTTTGGGGATATTCAACTCAACTTCAGTGCCTCTGGCTGCCTCGCGAAAAGAAATAGTCAAATTATACCGCAAGTCAGTGCCCGATCTGGGCCTTGGCCCAAAGTGATCAGAGCCAAAGCCAAAAAACTCCGAGAATATGTCGCTGAAAGTGCTGAATATATCCTCAGCAGAATGAAAACGCTGAAAGCCGTTTGCATTTACCCCTTCATGACCGAACTGATCATATAGGGCTCTCTTTTCTGGATCACGCAACACTTCGTATGCTTCTGCTGCCTCTTTAAAAAGGGCTTCTGCCTGAGGGTCATCCGGGTTTCTATCTGGATGATATTTAAAGGCTAACTTGCGGTATGCCCGTTTAATTTCCTCGTCAGAAGCATTACGATCAATCCCTAAAACTTCATAATAATCCCTTTTGGCCATATTTAGTCAACCTTGATTCCAGCCTTTTCAATGGAGTTGGACGGCAAAATTTTACCTGCTGCAACTTCTCGCAATGCAGTAACAATCTCTTTGTTCTGGCTTTCAATAAGCGGGCTATAGCCTTCTCGATATTGCTTGACTCTTTTAATAGCCATCTGAACTAAAAGAAATCTGTTATTTACCTTTTGCAAACAATCTTCTACTGTAATTCTAGCCATATTTACTCCTTTACTAATTAAGGCGTTTTATTGACAAGACTAAATTGTCTTAAAAAAGACTTTATTCTATTATCAGCTAATTTTATATATTTCTCATTAATATCATATCCTATATATCTACGATTTGCTTTTAATGCTGCAAGACAAGTACTTCCACTTCCCACAAAAGGATCTAAAACTATATCCCCTTTGAAAGAGTATAGTTGAATCAACCGGTAAGGCAACTCTACAGGAAAAGGAGCTGGATGACCTATTTTTTTTGCTGACACAGCAGGAAATGTCCATACGCTTTTAGTCCATTCAAGAAATTGTTCTTTTAAGATAGTATTTTCTTTTTTCTGCTTCTTTCTTGAAAATGTTTGTTTAGAAAATATTAAAATATATTCATGAATATCCCGCAAGACCGGATTCGCAGCAGACATCCAGCTTCCCCATGCAGTGGAAGGACTGGCGCTCGATGCTTTATTCCAGATGATTTCACCCCTCATCAAATAACCTATTTCCTGCATATCTTTTATTATATAACTATGTAAAGGAATATATGGTTTCCTACCTAAATTAGCTACATTGATACAAACCCGTCCCCCCGGCACCAATACCCGATATGTTTCTTTCCATACTCTCCTTAAAAAACCTAAATATTCATCTAAAGACAAATTTTGATCATACTCTTTAGAGACATTATATGGAGGCGATGTTATCATCAAATGAACACTATTATCTGGTAATTCAGACATCATCTCACTAGATTTACAAAAAATCTTATTAATATATCTAGCATCAATATGATTCTCTATATATTGCACGTTTTCATCGACTGTTACCCCTTCATATAAACGACTCTTATAAAACTTTGTAGAATCATGATTAATCCTGCCGGGCGTCCCAAATGAACTGGTCTTTGTGCCTAAACGTTTATACGACATTCTCATGTAACCTAAATATAATCACAAGAAATTAAACGACTGTAACTGATTCGCCTGCAAAAAGTAAATTTTCCGTTTTAAATTTTTATAAAAAAATCATGCTCTAATTAATGCTAAAAATTTTTCTGCCTTTTCTTTATAAGTAGATTCTTGATTAGCAATCTCAATAATCATACCCAACTCTTCTCTTGTCTTCATACTGGAAAAAAATTCTCTTTCTTGTTCAAATAATTTAATCAAGTTTTCAGTGAATTCATTATAAGAATCAAAACGAATAAAGCCTTTTCCCGCAGTGCATTTTATATTGTCATCATCATCAATATCAATAGGTGACGGATTTACAGACCAAAATCCTTGTACAATCCCTGCCTGATATAAATGATCAACTTTTTTATAATAACTTGATGTAATCGGCGTGTTTCCTAAAACAATAATCGGAATCTTTGCGGATTCATAACCAGAAACACGTATATTAATACTTTTACCAATAGCTTTTAGCATTGAATCAGAACGCAATAATCCTGGATTTCCTTGATGGCTCTTATAATCACCCAGACAAATTAATTGATCATTTTGCCATTCCCAGTTCCAGACTATGGACATCTTTACTTCAAAAATTGCCAGAATATCTTCTGGCATCTGTTTTCTTTTCTTTACTCTGCAAATTGCAACATCTGCTGGCGAACGAGATGTTAATCCAATTTCTTCACAAATTATTCCCTGAACAGCGAAGAAGCCATTAGATTTTGCGAAACCTTGCAACAAATTTACTGAAAATTTCTCGGTAAATTGTCCTATTAAAGCATTTCTGCTTTGCAATGTCCCCTTTTCGCCTTTGTACGATTTTGGCCAATACGCGTAGTACCGATTATCATCTCCAACATAAAATAGTTGCTCTGGTTCAGCAAAATTTTTTAATGCCTCAAAGAAAAATTCTCTCTCCTTTGCTTTACTCCATAGTTCTGTCATTTATCTATACCAAGCTCTTTTTTTACATCGTTTACTAAACTGCTATCTACTACATAATATTTTTTCTCCCCGGCAAGACATGCCCAGCACCTGTTAGCAGGGAGACCTGTATCTTCATAAAAAGAAATTTTTATCAGCTCATTGTCCTGTTTGTCTTTGACCGTCCAGGTAAGTTTTTTTACAGCAGTTGAGGGAAGAATGTGACCTGGTTCTTCCTCATATCTCAAATCAGCAAGGCGCCACAAATAAAGCCCCATACCAGTAACTTCACGATTACTGTCATTAATTTTCCACACACCATCTTTCTGGTATAACTGGATATTCTTGCCTGAGACATCCGCTCCAGCTATTTCCATCTTCCTGGCCCTGTCTGTATCAAAGTGGGCAATAGTGCGGTCCCTGAGCAAAAAAGCACTTTTATCTAGATTATCAACATCTGAGTGGTCAAGGACAAAATACCACTTCTCTGGCTCAACCCGGGCTAAATATTTTTCTCCCCTTTTGAAAATCCTCATGATCAAAGGAGTCTTGCTTCCCTGATAAAAGATATTCAATAAAAATTCAGGCTTTGCGTTGTCAGCTTGAAAAACAATCTCTTTTCCTCGCAGAGAACCGAGATCAAAAAATAAAGAAGTAGCTTCAGAAGAGGAAACTTTATACTCTGTAATTTTCTCTGGCGCGACAAATTTAAATAAACCATCCTTTTTGGTAATATCCCAGCGCGTGGAATTCTTTTCGAGCAAGCGAACTCTGGTTATTTGTTCGTCATCAAAAGGTAGTAGTTTCAGCTTATAATAGGCTTTGCTTTCTGCCCCTACTTTGTCTGTATAATCTACGTTCATCAAAAGAAGTTTCCCGGGATATGAGGAACATAAAGCATAGACACCATCCTGGGCAGGATTTTTGTCCCCTATTTGCACTGACCATTGTTTTTTGCTGGCAGAAATGACCAATTTTTTCGGTTTATCCAGTCCATACTCGCCCAATTTCTCCTTACTGACTACCCCTAAAACACGTCTGGGAGAATTAAGCTGCAAAAAATCAATCAGGGCATCAATTTTTTCTTGATCCGCATAGGGCTGAATATGCTGTCCTTTTTCTTTAACGCGCCACTTACCCCTGTCTTTTGTAAGCTCGAATTGATCAAATTGAATCTGGACAATATTTAACTTTTTAAAATCCGGCCAATTAGTCTTTTGGTCGTCCTTTTTTTCCGGCCATAAAAAAATCCCGGCCCAGACAAAAACCAGTAATACGGTTAAAAAAAGCAGCCGTTTCATTCCTCACCTCTTTGCGGGTTCAATGTTCAAAGTTCAGCGTTCAAGATTAACGTTCACTATTTCGCCCTTCTCCGCCTTATCCCCACATAAATAGCCATAAGAACACACATTAAAGGCACTACAGCAAGAGGAATCCAGGTAATAAGCTGCTGTTGCCATACATTTAAAAAGAGCAATGAATTGGCTAGCTTTGGCTTGGAAATGGCCAGAATGTTCTCCTTTTCCCTGAGCCAGTTCAAAGAATTGCGGGCCATATCCAGATTGCCTGACAATCCAATATATTGATTGGTCAAAAAATCATCATCGCCAAATATTACCGCTCTGGACTTCAAAGTAGCGTTTGAGTCCTTCTCCTGACACTCGTTTTCATACGCTGCCGCAAGCCATAATGGCCCCTGAACATCTTCTTTAGGATCAAACCGTGCCTGGCCTTTTTTCAATTTATTTATGTCTGTTTCCAGCCAGGCAGTCCCGCTACTCTTGCCCAGGGGGTCTATAGTGGCCGTACTGTTTTTATCGACCTTTTCAAAAGCGCTACAGGTAGGAAACAAGGTCATTAAATTAAAGTCTTCTGTAATCTTATGATAAGGATATTCCTGAATTAAAGGTGTCAGATAATCACCAACGATCAATTTGCTGACAGGATCTAACACCAGTCCTTGATACCTTCTAAGACCTAAATTACTTTCCAGCCAGTCATCCAGATTGGTCTTGCTTTCTGCATCAAAGGCCAGAAACAGTCTGCCCCCTGCCTTTAAATACTCACTCAAAAGATTTAACTCATGAGCTAAGAAATCTTTTTGAGGACCAATTATAACAACCACAGTTGCATCCTGCGGGACCTTTTTCTCTCTGGCCAGCAGGAGTTTCTCCAGCTCAACGCCCTGGTCTTTCAGGCTGCTTTTCAGTTGCGTGATACCCTTTTCTCCAAACTCAGAAAAAGCAACTTCACCATGTCCCTGAACAAAATAAAATTTAGCCTTTTCAGGATTACTTACCCGAATAAGTGCGTTAGTTAATTTTTCCTCATCAGGAAATAGTATCTTCTCCTGCTTGTTCTCACTTAATAGAATCACCTCTCCTGTCTGGCGCACTTTGTATTCCCTGGCCCTGAAAGGGGAGCGGTCCGGGTCCACAAACTCAAAATCAAATTTATCGCTCTGTTTAACATACAATTTTAAAAGATCTTCCAGGTTTTTACGCCCGCCTTCTCCTGGACGATAAAAGCAAAGTGCTTTCACAGGCTGTCTTAATTGCTTGAGCACTTTAACAGTCTGTTTAGAAAGAGAGTAGCGCTTGTTTTTGGTCGTATCATATTGCAGGTCAGCCTTCTTAGCCAGAATATTCAGGCCTACCAACACTGCTAGCCCAATTATTATTGTTGCACATAACCTCGCAAACTTCTTCCAGGTCATTTTTTACTCCTTCATCTTAAACTTTCATCCTTCATCCTTCCTACTTCATCCTTCATCCTTTCTTCCTCACGCTCTCCATCTCTGGTTTTCCAGGCTGAGCATGGTCAGGCCCACAAAGGCCAGAATAAAAGTAAGATAATAAGTAAGATCAGGAACAGACAACACACCTTTGGTAAAGGAGTCAAAATGACTGAGTAAAGACAAAGCCTCAACAACTGGTCTATAAAAATCAGGGACCAGTTCCTTTACCCAGGACAAAAGCCAGAGTAGAAGCAAAGCCCCAAAACTCAAGGTAGCTGAAACAATCTGGTTCTCAGTCAAGGAAGAGATAAATATCCCAATGCTGGCAAAACTTAAGCCCAGAAGCAAAAGTCCAGAATATCCTGTCAGAGTAGGCAAAAACTCAGGTTGAGCGTATAAAAAAAGAAAACCAGGTCCTATCCCGCTCAACATAAGGGCAAGAGCTAAAAAACCGCCCACAGCCAGGAGCTTGCCCAGCACAATTTGATATTCCTGAACCGGATAACTGAGCAAAAGCTCAAAAGTCCCCATGCGCTTTTCTTCACTAAAAGAGCGCATGGTCAAAAGAGGTATAAAAAATAACAAAATCACTCCTGCATTTTGCAGAAAAGGGCGGATCACCCATTCCTGGGGGGTAAAATTCTCCACACCGGGATTTTGCATCACCTGGAGGCTAAAAAGTTGAAATTGCCCTACGAGGGATACAAAAAAATAACCAGAAATAAACAAAAAACAGCCTAAAACAATATAGGCCAGAGGAGAACGAAACAAAATCATCCAGTCTTTGCGAGCTAATGTTAAAGTTTGCATCAGGCTTCTCCTTGTTTATACACTTAACAGAAATTCTTTCCCTTCTTACGCTTCTTACGCTTCTTTCACTTCTTCCTTATACACTAAATTGACAAAGGCCTGCTCCAGACTCAAATCCATTGGCCGCAGTTCCAGAATCTTGCCGCCTAATCCATAAACAAAATCAGACAAATCAGCCCGTATATCATATTCAGGCTCTGCCTGAACATGGATTAGAACCTCATTTTTCAAATCCTCTACGTCAAATTCCTGCACACCTTTAATGGTAGCAAGCTTTTCTTTGACTAAATCGTGATTAGTTGCAGGGAAAAAGGCACGCACAAGGTATCTTCCTGCCCCGGCCTTTTGAACTAGATGAGCAATGCTGTCATCTGCCAGAATACGACCCTTATTTATGATTATAACCCGATCACAAATCAACTCCACTTCCGGCAGGATATGGGTACTTAAAAGAACAGTTCTCTCCTTACCCAGCTGCCGAATCAACTCCCTGATCTCCCGAATCTGTCCTGGGTCCAGACCCACAGTTGGTTCATCCAGGATTAAAAGCTTTGGATCTCCCAGAATAGCCTGGGCAAGACCGACCCTTTGCCGATAACCTTTGGACAGATGGGCGATAAGCTTATTTTGAACAGCGGCTAAACCACATTTTTCCATTACTTCCTGCACATCTTTATTAACATGATCGCAGCCTTTTATTCTTGCCACCCATTGCAAGTACTCAATGACTTTAAGTTCTGGATAAATAGGAGCGGTTTCAGGCAAATAACCAAGATTTTTGCGCAAAAGCATTGGTGTCTTCTGAATATTTTGACCATCAAAAAACACCTGTCCTGAAGAAGGGACAAGGTATCCGGTCAAAATACGCATTGTACTGGATTTTCCAGCTCCGTTAGGGCCTAAAAAGCCTAAAATCTCGCCCGGATTCAAATGAAAATTTAGATCATAAAGAACCTGGCTTTTACCATAAAATAGGTTTAAATCTTTAACCTGAAGCATAGATCACCCCAACAATCATTAAATAGTTGATTTCTCGTCTGAACCGACAAAATCTTTGTGGCGGCAAAGACAAATCAGGGCTATCTCATCTAATTTTTTTAAATTTCTCGCGCAAAGACGCCAAGGCGCCAAGTTTTTTTCTTTCCTTG
>CAJXJU010000018.1 GCA_913055195.1 uncultured Desulfohalobiaceae bacterium
AAGGAGATAGAAGGGGTGCGGGTAATGGTGGAGCCGATTGTTTTTGGCGTGTAGGCGCGGAATCCATTTCCACCCCTGCAGCTCTGATTTCATTTCTAATTTTTTGATAAATCAGTATATAACGAGACGGAACCTGACACTATTTCCCTTGCTCTTTTTTGTTTAATCGGCTAGTTTAAACCAAAAATTTAAACTGGACGATAAGATGTATATTCCCCGTACTCTGGAAAAATCCATTAAAGAGGTTACAAAAGAATTTCCTGCCTTGCTTCTTACTGGCCCCAGACAGGTGGGCAAAACAACTTTGCTTCAACACCTTAAAGAGCCTGAGCGCACTTATGTGAGTCTTGATGATCCCATTATTCGCACTCTAGCCAGAGAAGATCCTGCCTTATTTTTTCAAAAATTTCGTCCTCCTATTCTGATTGACGAAATCCAATATGGGCCGGACTTACTTTATTATATTAAAATGGAAATTGACCGCACTCATAAGCCAGGACAGTTCTGGCTTACAGGTTCTCAACAATTTGCGCTGATGTCCTCTATCTCAGAAACTTTAGCCGGTAGAATAGCTATCCTTAATTTACTTGGATTTTCCATGCGTGAACAGGACAAACGGCCTGAACCGGATGAGCCTTTTTTACCAACAAGAGAAAATTTATTGACTCGAGACGAGTCCGCTATAATGCTTACTTTACCTCAGATTTTTGCTCGCATCTGGTTGGGTAGTTTTCCGGCCCTTATTACAGGACAAATAAAACAAAGGGATATTTTTTATAGCTCTTACGTGCAAACTTATTTGCAAAGAGATGTCAGCGATCTTGCTCAGGTAGGAGACAGAGAAGCATTTTTTCGTTTTATAAAGGCCTGCGCTGCAAGAACAGCCCAGCTTCTCAATTTATCAGATCTAGCCAGAGACGCAGATATTAGCGTAACCACAGCCAAAAAATGGCTTTCAATCCTGGAAGCGAGTTTTCAGATTTTTCTTTTACGTCCATTTGCAACTAATTTAACTAAACGACTTATTAAGCGTCCCAAGCTCTATTTTGTAGATACCGGACTGGCAGCATATCTTACTGAGTGGACATCTCCGGAGACTCTTGCCTCAGGAGCAATGGCCGGGTCTTTTTTTGAAACCTTTGTTGTCGTGGAAATTTTAAAGACATGGTGGCACAGAGCGCGGCAGCCTTCAATATTTTATTTTAGAAACAAAGATAAAAAAGAAATAGATGTTATTTTGCAGCAAAACAATATCCTTTATCCTGTGGAAATAAAACTCGGGGCATCTCCTAAAAAAGAATGGATAAAAAATTTTTTGGCCATTAAAAGCATAACACAGAATAGTGATAGCAGCGTAAGCACAGGAGAAGGTTGTGTAATCTCTTTGATCAATACTCTTCTTCCATTGGACAAAGAGAACATGGCTTTGCCAGTAGGGTGTATATAATGATTCGCCTGCAAAAAGTCCCTTTTTGCAGGCGGCTCCATATAGGCAATAATCGCTAAAAATTGACTGGATCAACCCGGTTTTGGTCATTTAAACATTTGAAAATTCGGATTTGTTTCGGATTTCGACCCTATTGAATGAAAAAAATTCAACAGGGCAGGAATTCGGATTTCGAATTTCTCAACTTTCGGAACTCCGAAAGTTGAGTTATTAATTATGGCGTCTGTCTGAATGAATTGATGTCTTCAAAACCTGATATTTTATGCGGTTCACGGTCTTTTTCTCTCTGATATTTTGGGACATTGTACCAGGTTGTCAAAAAATGTCAAGAAATTTCTCCTGTCCCTTTATTTACTTTATTTATTTTGCGCTTATTAATATCTATCTTGACATAGAGGTGGAACTATTGTGCAAGGTTCAATTTTTGTCGTTAATGATGTCTCCAATCAAGCACCTTACAGGTGCTCGATGATCAACAGGTTTTAAGGAGATGAATAGTGAAAAACTCTCTGGCAAACCATGTCATGCAAAAAATTAGTGAAGTCAATGAGCTTTATTTCCGGTTGATTTTGCTGGTTGGTCCGTCAGGTTGCGGGAAAACAAAACTTTTGCAGGAACTATCTACTTTGACTTCCGCACCGCTTATCAACGTCAACCTTGAGTTATCTCGCGTGCTGCTGGATTTGAGTGAACGCCAGCGTGTATTGCAACTGGCCAGGATATTAAGCAAAATAGTGGCTGAACAAGCACCTCGCAGGTGCTCGACAGATGTTGGTAGCGACCTGGTTTTGCTCGATAATATTGAAATTCTTTTTGATAGACACCTTAAACAGGATCCTTTGCGTCTGCTTCAGGGGCTATCCAGAAATAAAACAATTATAGCAACCTGGAATGGAAATATTAAGGATGGCCATATTATTTATGCTGAGGCCGGACATCCTGAATATCGCCGTTATCCTGCCTGCGATTTTTTGTCAGTCAGCATGGATGTGGCCAGATGAAAAATTAAGAGGGTATGCACAATGAAATACGGGGAATTAATCCAGTTTGAAGCCATTGATACAATAATTCGGCTCAGGGATGCTGATGAGAGTTTAACTGCCAGGCAATTGGTCAGCACCTATGTCATTTCAGATGAAATGGCTGATAGATTGATTAACCTTGTGTTTCCTCAACTTCAATTTGCTCATCCTGCTGACAACAAAGGGCTTTTAATAGTGGGTAATTATGGAACTGGTAAGTCTCATCTGATGTCAGTGATTTCCAGTATTGCCGAAGATATGGATTTACTTTCCCTTCTTAAAAACGAGCAGGTAGCAGAGGCTGCGCATCAAATTGCCGGTAAATTCAAGGTAATTCGTACTGAAATAGGCGCAACCACCATGCCTTTGCGAGATATAATTGTAGGAGAACTGGAAGAACATCTAGCGAAGATGGGTGTTGATTATTCATTCCCGGATGCCAGTGAGGTTGTAAGCAACAAGCGGGCATTTGAAGAGTTAATGGCAGCTTTCCATGAGGTATATCCGGATCATGGTCTGCTTCTGGTGGTGGATGAGTTATTGGATTATCTTCGTACCCGTAAAGATCAGGAATTGATCCTTGACCTTAATTTCTTGCGTGAGGTGGGAGAAGTCTGCAAAGACTTACGCTTTCGTTTCATGGCCGGATTGCAGGAAGCCATCTTTGACAGCCCTCGTTTTGCTTTTGTGGCTGATCAGGTTCGCCGGGTAAAAGACCGTTTTGAGCAAATCCTTATTGCGCGTCAGGACGTTAAATTTGTTGTGGCGCAGCGTCTTTTAAAAAAAACTGAAGAACAGCAGGCTGAAATTCGTGAATATCTCACGCCTTTTGCCAGGTTTTACGGTCAGATGAATGAACGAATGGAAGAATTTGTGCGTCTTTTCCCTGTCCATCCCGACTATATTGATACTTTTGAACGCGTCACAGCAGTGGAAAAACGTGAGGTGCTCAAGACCCTTTCCTTTGCTATGAAAAAATTGCTTAATGATGACGTGCCTGCTGATAGACCCGGTCTTATTTCTTATGACAGTTACTGGGAAAAATTGCGAAGCAACCCTGCCTTCAGGCTCATTCCAGATGTAAAAGCTGTTCTTGATTGCTCTTCTGTCCTGGAGGCCAGAATTGAGCAGGCATTTACCCGTCCGGTATATAAACCATTGGCGCTTCGCATCATTCATGCCCTGTCGGTTCATCGTCTGACTACAGGTGATATTTATGCTCCCATTGGCCCTACTGCCGAAGAACTGCGGGATTCTCTCTGTCTTTATCAACCTGGCATTGAAGATCTGGGCGGAGAACCAGCAGATGATTTACTAACCCTGGTGGAGACAGTCTTAAAAGAGATTCATAGAACAGTAAGTGGTCAATTTATTTCTTTTAATCCAGAAAACAGGCAATATTATCTTGATCTTAAAAAGACAGATGACTTTGATGCCCTTATTGAAAAGCGTTCAGAAACCCTTGATGCTTCACATCTGGATCGCTACTACTATGAAGCTCTAAAACGGGTAATGGAATGTACTGATCAAACTTATGTAACTGGCTATAAAATCTGGCAACATGAACTGGAATGGACAGATCGTAAAGTAACAAGGTCAGGTTATTTATTTTTTGGTTCACCTAATGAGCGTTCAACAGCAGTGCCGCCTCGTGATTTTTATATTTATTTTATTCAACCATTTGATCCGCCACGCTTTAAAGATGAAAACAAGGCCGATGAGGTCTTTTTGCGCTTAAGCCACATGGACGATGAGTTTCGCACTGCACTTATGAGATATGCTGCTGCACTGGAACTGGCTTCCACCTCAAGCGGTCAGGCCAAAAAAGCTTATGAATCCAGGGCGGGCGAGTTTTTACGCAAAATGGTAAACTGGTTGCAAAGCCATATAACCGATGCTTTTGACATAACTTATCAGGGGAAAACCAAAAAGCTAAGAAGTTGGGCAAAAGGTAAGTCCCTTCGAGAACTATCCGGCATCTCCCCCCATGAGCGCATTAACTTCCGTGACTTAATAAATACCATTACCAGCACTATTTTATCTGCTCATTTTCAGGATCAAGCACCAGAATATCCTTATTTTTCAGTGCTCATTACAAATCAAAATCGTGAACAGGCTGTTCAGGATGCCCTGCGTGCCATTGCAGGCAATACTCCTACCAGGCAGGCAAGGGCTGTTCTTGATGGACTTGAACTATTTGATGGCGAACGGTTTGACCCTTATGCATCCAGATACGCAAACCATGTTTTGAACATACTAAAAAATAAAGGCCATGGCCAGGTGGTCAATCGTTCAGAATTAATACAGGATATTTACGGCGTTGAATATTTTGCAGCGGATAAGGGGTATCGTCTGGAACCAGAATGGCTTGTGGTGATTCTGGCGGTTTTAGTTTATAATGGGGACGTGGTGCTTGCAATTCCTGGTAAGAAATTTGATGCTACTAAAGTTTCTGAACTTGCTGCCACTCATATTTCTGAACTTACTCAGTTTAAACATATTGAGCGTCCCAAAGACTGGAATTTGCCAGCCCTAAAAAGCCTTTTTGAATTGTTAAAACTTACTCCTGGCCTGGTGCAACTGATAACTCAGGGAAAAGATGAGCCTGTGCGAGAGCTTCAAAAGGCCATTTCTGAAAATGTAGAGAAGTTTGTTTTAGCTCAACAAATCCTGCAAAGCAGATTACCATTCTGGGGTAGAAATTTGCTTGCTGAAGAAGATGTAAAAAAATACCAGAAGCAGCTGGAAGAAACAAAAAACTTCCTGGAATCTTTGCAGCCTTATACTTCTCCTGGTAAATTGAAAAATTTTCGCTATAGTTCTGAAGAAGTTAAAAAACACGAGGCTGGTTTTGCTGTTCTTGCTGAGCTAAATTCCATGCAGGAATTAATAAATGATTTTGCATCGCTTACATCTTATCTGTCAGAAGCAGGGGTGGTTTTGCCTGAAGGGCACGAATGGGTAAAACAGATGAAAAATACAAGAGACATGGTTCTGGCTGAAATATTTAATTTAACCAGCAATAAAACCAGTTCTTTTCGGCAGCAAACTCTTAAAAAATTAGGGGAACTAAAAAATAAATATGTGCAGGTTTATCTTGAATTGCATGGCAAAGCTCGTCTGGGGGTGAATGATGATAAACGCAAAGCCAGACTTTTGAATGATAATCGACTTAATGTCTTGAAAAAACTTGCCACCATTGACCTGTTGCCACGGCAGCACCTGACAGATTTTCAAAATCGTCTGGCGGTCCTGAAAACCTGTTTTGCTCTGACTTCACAGGATATTGAAGCTTCGCCAGTTTGTCCGCATTGTTCTTACCGGCCAGGCACGGAAATTTCTTCTGTTCCAGCAAGCTCAATACTTGATAATCTGGACGATAAACTGGATCAGATGATTGATGAGTGGACAAAAATGCTTTTAGATAACCTGGATGATCCAACCACTCGTAAAAATCTTGATTTGTTAGCACCTGCAGAACGTAATTTAATAGATACTTTTCTTAAGGAACGAAAATTACCAGAAAATTTGAGTCAGGATTTTATCCATGCCATTCAGGAGGTATTGTCAGGTCTTTGTAAAATTACTCTTAAGATGGATGATTTGCGCCTTAATCTTTTTAAAGGTGGCGCACCTGCAACTCCTGCTGAGTTAAAGAAACGCTTTGAAGAATATATAGATGAGCTGACAAAAGGGTATGAACAGGGGAAAGTAAGGATTGTATTGGAGTAGTTTATGCGGGAACTTTCTGAAATTCGTTTATTATTAGATAAACTCGAACATCAGCCTGCTGATGCTTTAGAAGATCAGGATCTTGATTTCAAGGAATGGAATACCCGCAGCATGGCAGATGCAATATCCATGACTATTGAGATGGCCATTTGTATGGCTAATGGTGGGGGCGGCACAGTAGTTTTTGGTGTCAATGACAAAGCTATAGGACGTAAACAAGCCATTTTAGGAGTGCCGCCAGAAGTGGATATGAATCGTCTAAAAAAGGCGGTTTATGATTCAACCGATCCTAGACTTACTCCTGTTTTTCAAGAGCTTATAGTTCCAGAAGGAACTGGTCGGCTTATTGTCATGCAGGTTTATCCTGGATTGCCTCCTTATACTGACACCCAGGGACGAGGCAAAATTCGCGTGGGAAAGGACTGCCAACCTCTTACAGGAACATTGCGCCGCGGGATAATGGTAGAAACAGGAGAAACTGATTTTACTGCCATTTCAGTGTCGGATCCTGTTGAATCACTTATTTCCGCAGCAGCTATGGAGCGCTTGCGGGAAGCTGCACGTCGCGAGAACGCACCTGAAGATTTGCTTAATAAGACAGACCTTGACTTACTTACTGCTCTGGATTTGCTCCGTAACGGGCAATTGTTACGAGCTGGTATATTTTTGGCCGGTACAAAAGATGCCATACGTAAATATTTTCCTGGTTATATCTGGACGTATCTGCGCATGGAAACTGATATCCACTATTCTAATCGTGCAGATGGTTATGATGCTTTACCAGTTGCTCTGGAACGGATCCTGGATTGGGTTATGACTAACAATCCAATTACCACAGTCCCTCAAGGTCTTTTTCATTTTGAAATTCGTACCTATCCAGAAATAGCCTTAAGAGAAGCGTTGCTCAATGCCTTTGCTCATGCTGACTATCGTATAGCCGGGCCAATTATGGTTAAACAATTCCAGGATCGGTTGGAAATAAGCAATCCAGGTGGTCTGCCAGGAGGGATTACTCCTGATAATATCTTACGACATGAACCAATTGCCAGAAATCCAGCCCTGATAGATGCTTTGACGCGCCTTCGATTGGTCAACCGAAGTAATCTGGGAATACGCCGTATGTATCATGCCCTTCTAATAGAAGGCAAAGAACCTCCTATAATAATTGATGAAGGTGAAGCAGTGAGGGTTATTTTTCAGGCAAGCAATCTGTCTGTACCGTTTCGGATGTTTGTTGCTGAAGAAGCAGATCGGGGCAGGATTCTCACTGTTGAACATCTTTTGATTTTACAACATTTGTTCAGGCATCCAGAGATAGATACGATTGTTGCCGCTCAAATTGCGCAACAGTCTGAGCAAAGTGCCAGAGAAATTTTAAGTGAAATGGAATTAAAATTTGGATATATTGAGCGTGGTGGAACAGGAAGAGGAACTTACTGGATTTTACGCCATGATCTTCATCGACGACTGTCTTTGCCTGGTCATCCTGAACGGGATCGCCGGATTGATTGGGAAGCAGCCAAGACTCGGGTTTTAAGCGTCCTCAAACAACGAGCCCAACGAGGAGAGTCCGGACTGAGTAATGCTGAAATTCGACAGATCACCCATTTCGACCGCGCGCAAGTAAAACGGCTTATGGCCGAGCTAAACCGTGAAAACGCGGCTACTCTGACAGGAAAGGGCAGGGGCGCTCGATGGGAATACAAAGAGAATAATAACAATGGATAAAAAAATGGCACCAATCCATTTCTATGCCATTTTGCAGTATAAATGGAATAATAAATGGCAATATGCCATTTTGTGCTTATTAACATCCATTCTGACACAGAGGGAAATTGAATTGCGCAGAAAATTGCTAATTTGCAATTATTGCGCAATTTGGCAGAGACTGAAAAAGTTTACCCAGAACCTGAATTTGGTGATGAGGTACGCGCGGACTGAGTAAGCTTTCTGCTAGGCGGTTATATTGCACCTCAGAGGACCTTACCCATCTTAAACATTTGGATTTGATAGAATTAAAAGGATTTGGGCGTAGTGCTGTCTGGCGTCTGAAGAAAAATTGAATAAGGCAAGAATAAGGCAAAATAAGGCAATAATAAGGCAGCCGACTTTTGCCTTATTTTTTTAAAAAAGTGTGAATTTAATATGCTTAGAGAGAATAAATAATGACAATTACAAGATTACGATTTGAGCGTTTTACCGCTTTTGAAGAACTGGACATTGAAATAAGCCCTGGCATCAACATTTTTATTGGAGCCAATGGGACTGGCAAAACTCACCTTCTCAAAGCTGCTTATGCTGCGTGTGATATTACAAAGACAGGTGTGAATTATGCTGAAAAGCTCATTCGTATTTTTCTTCCTTCTGGTAGAGCATTGGGTCGGCTGGTAAAACGGCGCAAAGGTAGTTCACGAGGTATAATAGAAATTTATCGTAACGATCTTAAATTGCGCTGCTCTTTCTCAAACCATGCTACTGTTGCCACTTCAGCAACTATTCAGGGCATAAAAAAATGGGTGAGTAATAAAATTGAAAGCGTTTATATTCCTGTTAAGGAAATGCTGTCTAATGCCCCTGGTTTTCAATCGTTATATGCTCAAAGAGAAATTCATTTTGAGGAAATTTATGCTGATATTTTGAATCGAGCTTACCGCCCACCGCTTCGAGGCCCAATGGATAGAAATAGAAAAAAATTGATGAACACTTTGCAAAAAATCATAGATGGTAAGGTAACAATTAAGGAAGAAGAATTTTTTCTGCGCAACAAACAGGGTAATCTTGAGTTCACTCTTCTTGCAGAAGGGATGAGGAAACTCGGCCTCTTATGGCTTTTACTGCAAAATGGAACCTTACTTAAAGGTTCTGTCTTGTTTTGGGATGAACCTGAAACAAATCTTAACCCAAAGCTTTTTGGGCCGCTTATTGATATTTTATTGGAACTTCAGCGAATGGGTGTGCAGATTTTTTTAGCTACTCACGATTATGTTATTCTTAAAGAATTTGATTTGCGAACTCAAGTAGAAGATAAAGTTTTATTTCATTCATTGTATAGAGAAGAAGATACAAGAGAAATTGGGTATTTTTCTACAGAAAAATATTTGCAAATTCATCCCAACGCTATTGCTGATACGTTTACTGATTTGTATAATCGAGAAATTAAACGTAGTTTGGGGAAGAATTAAAAATGCAAGTTTTAAGAGAAGGAAATTTGGAGCTATATCTACCAGACGATGTTCAGGCTAAAAAATTTGATGATAGTACACACGGTCTATCTCATTGTATGAAAGCCGTAGATTTTATTGTAGAGACTTCAGATAAAATTGTTTTTATTGAATTTAAGGATCCGGATAACCAACATGCTCCTCTGAAAGAACGAAAGGATTTTCTGGAAAAATTGATGGGTGGCAAAAAAGATGATCATTTTGTTCGCAAGTATCGTGATACGTTTATCTATCAATGGGCTGCAAGAGCATTAACCAAACCAATTGAATATTATGTACTTGTTGCCACAAGCCAATTGGATGCGGCAATGCTTCTGGCAAGGACAGAGGAGTTAAAGCGCAAACTACCCCTGGAAGGGCCTAAATCTGGTGTTTGGCAACGCCAGATTGCTGCTGGCTGTGGAGTGTTTAATATTGAGACATGGAATGAGCATTTAGGTAAGTGGAAAGTTTCAAGAGTCTCAAAGGAGAATATAGATGAGAAAGATAGAGACGAAACTTGACACTTATATGAGTCGCCTACAAAAACTCTCTTTTTGACTTAACTGCAAAAAGTCTAAATTATCGTTTTTAATAAAATTGTTATCGCCTAACATTTTGAAAACATTGCCGAGCACCTAA
>CAJXJU010000019.1 GCA_913055195.1 uncultured Desulfohalobiaceae bacterium
TTTCGATATTCGGATTTCGAATTTCTCAACTTTCGGAACTCCGAAAGTTGAGAGAATAATTTGAAAACTGACGCTATCGCTGATTGAATTTTTTCATTTAGAGATTATGTTTAAGGTTAAGGGCTAAGGCATAAAAACTCTCAGTCCCCGGTACTCACTACTCTCTCATTCTAAGAGGAAGGGGGACATAAAACTTCAACATTACCCCTGAACATTGAACAAAAAATGGAACCAGTTTATATTAAAACCTATAAATCCGGCGAGTTGCAAAAAAAGATCGCCCGGTTCAAACAGATTTTAAGTAATTGCACCCTTTGTCCCCGTAACTGTCGTGTCCGACGTACAGAAAACAAATCGGGGGTCTGCAAGACTGGCCGGTTAGCACAGGTTGCCAGCTTTGACCTCCATTTTGGGGAAGAGTCACCTCTGGTTGGTCACGGAGGGTCCGGAACCATTTTTTTTGCCCATTGCAATTTAGGGTGTGTCTTTTGTCAAAACTATTCTATCAGCCAGACCGACACCAGATTTCAGGAAGTTTATCCCAATCAATTGGCCTTTATCATGCTGGAGTTACAGAAAAAAGGAGCTGAAAACATCAACTTTGTCACGCCCTCTCATGTTGCGGCCCAGATTGTAGAGGCCTTACCAGAAGCAATTGAGCAGGGCCTTGATTTGCCCCTGGTTTATAACACCAGTTCCTATGATGCTCTCAACACCCTCAAATTGCTGGATGGAGTCATAGATATTTATCTTGCTGACACAAAATTTATCTCTCCCGGACACTCCCAAAAATACGCCCATGCCACTGATTATCCCGAAGTAGCAATGCAGGCTATCCAGGAAATGTATGCCCAGGTAGGCGGCATAGTGCTGGACGAACAGGGCCGTGTCCGAAAGGGTTTAATGATAAGGCACCTGCTGATGCCTGAAGACATTGCCGGCACAGAAGAATGGCTGGATTTTCTTCACCAGCAGGGAATGCATGACGTCTATTTAAATATCATGGATCAATATCATCCTGCTGGTCAGGCGGACGAATTTCCAGAACTAATGAATAGAATCAGCTATACGCAGTGGGAAAGGGTCGTGAACATGGCCCGGAAAATGGGCTTTAAATACATTGATGAAGGTAGTTCCAGAATTTTTAAACAGTCGCTCCGCCACTTCGCGGCTAAGCTATTTTAGGCCTTAGGGCTAAAGGGACAAAATGAAACCATATTGGAAGCATTTCTACCATCAGGCTGATATTGGCATTATTGGTGCCGGTCCAACCATTCCTGCCGCCTTTGCGCAGGCAGGGCTGGCTTTAACCGCGGTGATCACAGATATAGACAAAGTGCTGCCTGTTCAGGAAAAAACAATTTTTATTGAGGCCCCT
Organism: uncultured Desulfohalobiaceae bacterium; assembly: GCA_913055195.1. Classification (GTDB taxonomy): domain Bacteria; phylum Desulfobacterota; class Desulfovibrionia; order Desulfovibrionales; family Desulfonatronovibrionaceae; genus Desulfovulcanus. The sequence goes on from CAJXJU010000019.1 coordinate 1,379, forward strand.
GACCTGGACATTCTTTTTTTTGATTATATGAATGAAGTAATTTTCCTCATCTCCACTCAGGGGATGCTTTTTTCAGAATTTACAGTCACAATTGAAAATCTTAGCCTTCGGGCGACAATAAAGGGCGAACCAATAGATGCACAAAAACATGCCCCGGCAGCTGAAGTCAAAGGAGCAACTTTTAGCGGGCTAAAGGTGTTTCAAAACAATGAAGGAGTCTGGATTGCAAAGTGCATAATTGATGTTTAATCTCAACTTTCGGAGTTCCGAAAGTTGAAAAATTCGAGAGCCGCCTGCAAAAGTAAATTTCTCTGTGCAGGAACAGGTGGCGCACTCAATTTTTTCATCCTTCATACTTCATCCTTTAACACCAGGAGCTGTTATGGATTTTTCCTGTCTAAAAAAAATAGGTCACTGGACATGGCAGTTAATGCCGGAAGATCGTATGCGGGTTCCAGCTATATTTTTTGCGAGCGAAACGCTATTAGCGGAAATGGACCAAAAGGTGCTGGAACAATTATCCAATGTGGCCACCCTGCCAGGCATTGTTGCCGCAAGTATGGCCATGCCTGATGCCCATTGGGGATATGGCTTTCCCATAGGCGGAGTGGCCGCTTTTGACCCTGACCTGGGCGGAGTCGTTTCAGCCGGAGGTGTTGGATTTGATATTGCGTGTGGAGTCCGTACTCTTCTTACAGGCATACACTTTAAAGAACTTTTGCCCCGGAAAAAAGTCCTGGCTGACCTTCTTTTCCAGACCATCCCTGCTGGTCTTGGGTCAAGAGGAAAACTCAAAGTCAAAAACAAAGAAATGGATGCGCTACTTTTTCACGGCGCGAAATGGGCTGTTGATCAGGGTTTTGGAGATAAAAATGATCTGGACAAAATAGAAGAAAAGGGAACAGCCAGAGGAGCCAGGCCAGAGTTTGTTTCTGCAAAGGCAAAACAAAGACAGGAAAGGGAAATGGGTACCCTTGGCTCTGGCAATCACTATCTTGAGGTACAGATCATTGAAGAAATTTATCATCAAAAAGCTGCCCGGGCCTTTGGCCTGCGTCCGGGCGACTGTGTAGTCACCATTCATTGCGGTTCAAGGGGCCTGGGACATCAAATAGCTACGGAATTCATGCGTCTGATGGTTGTGGAGGCCCAGAAGCAAAAAATTTATCTTCCTGACCGTGACCTTGCCTGTGCGCCAATCCATTCTGAAACCGGACAAAAATATCTGGGGGCCATGCGCGCGGCCATAAACTGCGCTCTGGCCAATAGACAAATTTTGACTCACCTGGTCAGACAGACCTTTGATGCTGTTTTTCCGGGAATTAACATGCCTTTGCTTTATGATGTTGCCCATAATACGTGCCGGGAAGAACTCCATGAAATAGCTGGCCAGAAAAGAAAACTCTTTGTCCACAGAAAAGGTGCCACCAGGGCATTTGGCCCTGGTCATCCTGATTTACCATTAGAATACCTGGAAGTTGGTCAACCTGTTTTAATCGGCGGCAGTATGGGCACTTCATCTTATATCCTGGTTGGCACTGAAAAAGGCATGAAGTTGAGTTTTGGGTCAGCCTGCCACGGTGCAGGCCGGATCATGAGCAGAAAGCAGGCCAAAAAAAGGTTTACAGGCCCACAAATTGTTCAGGAGCTTCTGGAACATCAGGGCATTGAGATTCGCGGCCATTCCTTTCGCGGACTGGCTGAAGAAGCTCCAGACGCGTACAAAAATATTGCAGAAGTAGTTGAGGTTGCGCACCAGGCACATTTAGCGTATAAGGTAGCCCGGCTTAGACCGATTATTTGTATCAAAGGGTAAATCCTGAGTCAGTTTGGTGCAACCGCCTGTTCCCGTGCGATGTTATGGATATTTTTACTCAAATTGCTGAAGAAAAAATTCGTGAAGCCCAGGCCAAAGGAGAATTTGACAATCTTCCAGGAAAAGGTAAACCTCTAAACCTGGACGAGGACAATCATGTCCCTCAGGAATTAAAAATTGCCTACAAAATCCTCAAAAATAGCGGATATATTCCGCCAGAGCTTGAGCTGCAAAAGGAAATCAACACAACTCTGGATCTTCTAAAACATTGTACTGACGAACGTGAAAAATACAAAAAAATTCAAAAATTAAATCTGTTGATTACCAGAATGAATATGACGCGAAAAGTGCCAGTTAATCTGGAACAGGATCAGTTCTATTATGAAAAAATTGTGGATAAGGTTAAAGTTAAAAATAAATAAACCAAAAAAGGAGATTTTATGGCTAAAATTCAAGACGGAACAGTGGTAAAAGTCCACTACACCGGCAAGTTGAACGACGGAACAGTTTTCGACACTTCAGATGGGAGAGAACCGCTGGAATTTACCATTGGTCAGGGCCAGGTCATTCCCGGCTTTGAAAATGCAGTTAAAGAAATGGAACCGGGCGAGAAAAAAACAATTACCATTCCTTCTGATGAAGCCTATGGCCCCCATAATCAGGACATGGTTATTCAGGTTCCTAAAGAACATCTGCCAGCAGACATTCCCCAGGACGCTGACGCTATTGGTCAGCAACTGCTTTTGCGCCATCCCAGCGGACAGGAATTTCCTGCAACCATTGTGGCTGTCAGCGAAGACCAGATTACTCTGGACGCCAATCATCCACTTGCTGGACATGACCTTACATTTGACATTGAACTGGTTGCTGCCAATCAGGGCGCTGTTTCCTGTTCTTGCGGCCCATGCACGGCCTGCTCGTAACACCCCATTTTGATCTCGAACCAAAGGCGGCTAAAAAGCCGCCTTTCTTTTTTCTACAGTCATCCTGGTCACCTCAAGCACAGGCTCCAGTTTACGCATACTTTCAATGGCCCGGTACAAATGAGTGCTGTTGTGAACCAGAATTGTGAAAACAAGCTCTGAGCGGCCATCAACATTGGACCTGAAACTTCCAGAGTCTATATCAACATCTTCATCTGCCAGAAGTTTGCTGATCAGGGCCAACACGCCCTTTTTATTTTCACAAATGATTTTAATCTTTGCAGGAAATGCCTTTTCTACACCTACTTCCCAGGCAACTTCCAGAATCCGTTCTGGTTCCATGCGCTCCACATTGGGACAATCAGTAGTATGGATGGTCACCCCTCTGCCCCTGCTGATATAACCAATAATTGGATCACCAGGAACAGGATTGCAGCATCTGGCAAACCTGAGCAAAACATCTCCAATCCCTTTGACGCGTACCCCATCCTTTCTGGGCCGCTTTTGACGCTCTTTTTCATCTTTTATAGATTCCAGGCCTTCCTGCTCAGGTTCTGGCTCATCTCTGGGCAGTAAACGATTTAAAACCTGCCTGGGAGTAATTCTGGCATAGCCAACAGCAGATAAAAGATCATCTTCGCTTTTATAGGAAAATTCATGGGCAACTTCTTCCAGACGTCCTTCGCGCAAAAGTTTGGGAATATTCAACCCAAGTTTCCTGCCTTCTTTTTCCAGAACCTCCCGGCCAAGGGCAATGCTTGTTTCCCGCTCTTCATTACGGATCCAGTGCTTTATTCTGGTTCTGGCCTTGGCTGTCTTTACAAACTTTAACCAGTCACGGCTGGGATGCCTGTGTGGATCAGTGATAATTTCAACAACATCACCGTTTTTTAGCCTGGTGTTAAGTGGCACTAACCGCCCGTTGACTTTTGCGCCGGCACAACGATCACCAACCTCTGAATGAATCATGTAGGCAAAATCAACTGGAGTAGCGCCCTCTGGAAGCTCCTTGACTTCGCCTCCTGGAGTAAACACATAAACTTCGTCCTGAAACAGATCAAAACGCAGCGAAGCCATGAACTCGCGCGGGTCTTTGAGTTCCTGCTGCCAATCAAGAATCCTGCGCAGCCAGCTAAAACGTTCGGCATCCTTTTCTTTAATCTTTTCTCCGCCTTCTTTATATTTCCAGTGTGCAGCCACACCATATTCAGCCAGCTGGTGCATCTCTTCAGTCCTGATCTGAATCTCAATGCGCTCGCCATCAGGGCCAATGACAGTTGTGTGCAAACTCTGATACATATTGGCCTTGGGCATGGAAATATAGTCCTTAAACCTTCCATGCACAGGCTTCCACATGGCATGAACCAGGCCCAGAACCGCATAGCAATCCTTGATACTCCTGACGATAACCCTGAAAGCAATGAGATCATAGACCTGATCCAGTGTCAGGCCCTGCTGGGCCATTTTATGATAAATACTGTATATATGTTTGACCCGACCGGAAACGCGGCCCTGAATACCATTGTCTTCCAGTACCTCTTCTATCAGCTTGCACACCTTATCAATATATTGCTGACCGGTTGTCTGGTGTCTTTTGATGCCGTCTTTGATCTGATGATATATGTCAGGCCGGCTGTACTTGAGACTCAAATCCTCCAGTTCCACTTTCAAGCGATAAAGACCAAGACGGTTGGCCAGAGGAGCATAAATATCGAGTGTTTCTCCGGCAATAAGCCTTTGTTTGATCTCCTTTTGAAACTCCAATGTACGCATATTATGCAGTCTGTCTGCCAGCTTGACCAGGATAACCCGAATATCGTCAGCCATGGCCAGGATCATCTTGCGAATATTTTCTGCCTGGGCTTCCTGCCTGGAATCAAACTTCATTTTGCTGATTTTAGTCACACCATTTACAATTCTGGCCACCTCCGGCCCAAAATTCGAGTCCAGTTCCTCAAGAGTTGTGCTGCTGTCCTCAACCGTGTCGTGCAAAAGGCCAGCAGCAATGCTTGCTGCATCAAGACGCATCTCAGCCAGGATATTGGCCACCTCCAGAGGATGAGAAAGGTATGGTTCACCGCTAAGGCGAATCTGACCTGCATGAGCTGCCGCTGAAAATACATACGCCTTCTGAATCAGAGCCTGATCAGAAGCAGTCAGGTACGGCGAAACCTTCTCTATAATCTCATTAATGCGGATCATAATTAAAATACCACAGCCTGGAACCAATAAATTTCAGTTTGCCTTTTTTGCCAGCAATTTAAAGGAAGACCGGCCTTTTGACAGGTATGGGCAAGAAATGTTTCCCTGTCCCAGCCCCACTCAGTTGCCACCTGCGGCAAAAGAAGGCCAGAGTTGTAGCCTTTTCGTATCAACAATCCATGCTTGCCTGGCACAATTTTATTAATATCAGTCACTTTTTCCAGGGGGCTTAAAATGGAAATCTCTATCTCCACTTTATCAAGCTCCTCCCTCGCAAGAGGAGGAAACCTTGGATCTTCAAAAGCTGCAGCCCTGGCCATTTTAATAATGGTTTGCGTAAGCGGCTCGTCACCAACTATGTGCCCAATACAGCCGCGTAACTGGCCATTCATTTTCAATGTCACAAACGCCCCAAAATGTTCGTTCAACTTCTCAGATGGAGGGCCAGGTAACCTGATCTCCTGCCCCTCCAGCCTGGCCTTGATACTTAAATAAGCCAGTTCCTTTAAATACCTCTTTTCTTCATCACTTAATTCAAATACAAAATTATCCATCACATCAGCCCTCCTTTTTATCAGCTTATCCAAAGAGAAATTTTGTCTTTTGTCAAATATGAAGATTGCCTTCTGCCACAATGGGTTGAGGTTAGTTAAAATTAATTTTTTACAAATTAACACTTGATTTTTTTTTCAACAACACATATATACCTTTCTCTCATTTGGCGAGGTAGCTCAGCTGGTCAGAGCATGCGGCTCATATCCGCAGAGTCGGGGGTTCAAGTCCCTCCCTCGCTACCAGAATAAGAATAACGCTCTTGAAGGATTACCTTCAAAAGTTTTTCTTTCTGGCTCTTGCCTTCTGGAATTTTAGGACTTATTAGTATTTTATCAAAATTTGCTCATTGATTTATCGAATGTATAAATCATGGCATTTAATTACCCCTTATCGACCAACTTTTAAAAAGAAAGGGGGCGCCATGGTTTCGACGGGGACGGTTGAAGCCAGGGTTGCAGGCCGAGGTGCTGCGGGGACCTCGTAAAACACGCAGCAACAAAACAAATGCCAACGATTACGAATACGCAATGGCTGCTTAATTTTTAGCCACGCTTCTCTGGCTGATGCCTGATAGGCTGGAAGAAGCGACGACGCATCAGGCTGGCCTCCAGATTGAGTCTGACAACTCAGGAGGTGAGAACCTCTTCAGACTGGTTTTCAGGATGCCTGACCAGGGGCTTACCTGAAAACGAGACTCTAAACCTGGTCTAAGCCTGTAGAAGCCTTGAGCGGAGCGTTCTCGGACGGGGGTTCGACTCCCCCCGCCTCCACCAATTTCCTTTCAATTATCAATCCTTTCGGATAGTTATATCCTCCGGTTTTTCAAAACCCGACACCAGATCATTATCAATCATCATTAAAGGTTGTACTTTCATACGCGGCCAGAACAGCCTGTTCCATACGGGCAATTTCTTCATCCGACAGGAAATCAAAATAACTCGCGCTTTTGCGTGCCGAGAGTCTGCCATTGTTCTGCAGGCAGAAGCGAATGAAGAGGTCGATCTTCCGGTCGGGCATATCCACGATCTCCTGGATGGCTCTTTTAGTTTCATCGTAGTTGGCCAGGAACTCCAATTCGCGGGCAAGTTCCGTGTCAATGGTCTGTTTAATGAATCTGAAGAGAGCCTCCACCTGGGGCGTCATATCAATATAGCGGTACCACCTGACAGTATCGTTGTGCACAATCATGTGACCTTCTTCATCGAGTGAGTATTCCACCAGAGGCATAAGATGCCGCGAAAATGCTTCCAGAGAGGCATCATAGTCGGCAGGATTCTTCAGCATTGATGCTGATATGGGAAACATAACGCGTTGAGGCGTAAATCCTCTGCGGGCAAGAATGTTGTGAATCAGGAAACGGTGAATGCGGCCATTGCCGTCCTCGAACGGGTGCAAAAAAACAAACCCATAGGCAATAACAGCAGCATGAATCACCGCGGACACGCCACTTGCTTCCATGCGCTTGTGAGCGGCTACCAGGCCATCCATCAGGTCGGCCAGATCCTCTGGTTTTGGGCCTACAAAGTGTATCCTTTCCCTTTGCCAGGCAACTGTCTCTCCCACATAATTCTGGCTCTTCCGGTAGTCGCAATCGCGAAACCGTGGTTCAACAATGCGATTTTGAAGCTCGATCAAACGCGATTTTTCGCAGAAGTCTTCCTGTTCTGCCAGTTGAAGCAGCGTTACAAATCGCTCGGTCCGGGTCGATGTGGGCTTGATATGTTCAATCTCAAAAGATGATTTTGTCTCCTTGCTGTACAGATAGCCGAGTGCCCTCCTCAACAATTCCGGAGAATAGGCAGACACGACCTCGCGGCACCGTGCGGGAAGATCAGCTGCTTCAAAGTCGCGCAGAGTATCGGTGCGGCGAACAGTCGGGCAAAATCGCCGATCACCCAGTAAATTATCGTTGATTCGCTGACGACGAACCTGGCGAGCCGGGGTGATGGTATAGTACTCATCCGGTTCGAGCAAATCAATGTAGTTGCCCTGTTTCACGTCATCCAGTGGCAGCGTTTTGCCAGTCAAAAACTCGTACAGATACCACAACCGCCTGGCGTATTTGCCGGTTGGTTTAGACCGGACATATTCGAGGATCTCTTCCTCACCAACCTCCTGAAACAGGCTGGCGAGTATAGCGAGATTCGTACCGTCATACTTGAGTGCAAATTCCAGATGATCGCCCAGAGTATCCCCTGGCCAATACTTAGGCGGATATACCTCCTCAACTATACCCCCGCTCGAGTCGATCCGGTGGATTCCGCTGGTCGTCACCAGGGACCTGTGCCAATTGGGAATGACATCGAGACCGTACCGGTCGATAAGTGCCGCATACCCTGCGAGTCTGCAAGTTGATCTATCCTGATCCTTTTCAACCATGGTTGCCTCTGGAAAAATGATTATAGCACAAGAAATATCGTTATATTTTAGCGCAAGTCAAGAAAAATAATTACAGGAGACTTTCCATAGCACTCTCGACCCAACAAGAAAAACAGTTACAATCAACAGGGCAATCGCACCTAAATTTCGTTGATAATTAACAACTTTTTTCCTGTCCCTATTTTCCGTTAGCCCTGAATCGGGGGCTTTTTTGTTCTTGACATTTTAACCATATTGGTTAATCTCTCCCTTAGAGGATAATATGGAAAAAAGACGGCCACATTACAACCTTTCCACAATACAGGATTTTATAAAAGAAAAAAAATATTTTATTACTGGTAGCGCGTATACAGGAGCGCTCGCATTAAGTTTTGATGAGGATGATATTTTGAATGCTGCAATGAGCTTGACCCATAAAAATTTTTATAAATCAATGACAAGTTATAAAAATCATAAAATATGGCAAGATGTTTATCATCTTACATACAAAGACGTTAAACTTTATATTAAACTTCAATTAACAGATAAAGCAGTCGTTATTTCTTTTAAAAAGAAATAGAGGATAAATATTATGAAAGAATGTCCAATTTGTGGTAATGACAAACTAACAAGAGATATACGCAACGTTGTTTTCGAATATAAGGGCCAAAAGATAACAATAAAACAGCCTGGCCTTTATTGTGATGAATGTGGAGAAGCTTTTTATGA
>CAJXJU010000020.1 GCA_913055195.1 uncultured Desulfohalobiaceae bacterium
CCAGATCAGTTTATGCACAGCCCGAAAACGAGCTTAGACGTGTCCAAACCTTTGTTCAGCATGGAAGAAAACGTGCTTTCTGCAACTCCGAAAGTTGAGAACACTAATAAAAAAGATGACTATGGAAAGGAAGACAACCATTTTGATCGTTGATGATCAGGAAGATTTTGCTTTTGGGCTATGTCGTTTGATTGAATCCAGGTTTTCCGATTTCAGATGTTTGCCTGCTGTTTCTGGAGCGCAGGCCCTGGATATTCTGGAAAAGGAGATCATTGCTTTAATGATAGCTGATTTGCGTATGCCAGAGATGAATGGTTTGCAACTTATGGAGAAAGCTCTGGAGATTGAGCCAACGGTCAGTGTGGTACTGCTCACTGGTTATGGCAGCGTGGAAACTGCCGTGCAGGCCCTGAAGGCAGGCGCGTATGATTTTTTGACCAAGCCCATTGATCAGGATTTGTTGTTTCGGGTGGTGGAAAAGGGAGTAGAGCGCAGCAGGTTGCTCAGTGAAAACTTTCGTCTCAAATCTCTGGCCGGTGCATGTGAACTGGACCAGGTCATCATAGGTCAGAGTAAAGGTGTTCAGAGATTAAAAGAAACAATTTGTGCTGTGGCCGGGTCTGACTATACGGTCCTTATTCTTGGTGAATCCGGGGTTGGTAAGGAATTGGTGGCTAAAATGGTCCATAAAATGAGTCCACGGGCCAATAAACCGCTGGTTTGTGTCAATTGTCCTGCTATCCCTGGTGAACTCCTGGAAAGTGAGCTTTTTGGTCATGTCAAAGGGGCATTTACCGGCGCAAACAGAAACAGAAAAGGTCTATTTCTGGCAGCAAATGGCGGAAGTATTCTCCTGGATGAAATCGGGGATATTTCACCGCAGGTTCAAATTAAATTATTGCGTGTGTTGCAGGAACAGGAAATCAGGCCAGTAGGTTCTTCTACAGCCTACAAGGTGAATGTACGTATTCTGGCCTCTACCAACCAGGATCTGGAAAGTAAGATCAAGGATAATAGTTTTCGTGAGGATTTATATTATCGTTTGAATGTGTTGACTATTGATGTCCCTCCTTTGCGGGAGAGGAAAGAAGACATTCCTCTTCTGGTTCAGCATTTTGTTTTAAAAACCTGCAAGGAGTTAAATATTCCGCCTAAGGAAATCAGTCCAGAAGTTATGGCCTGGTTAAGCAGCCAGGAATGGCCGGGAAATATTCGCGAACTGATCAATTTTGTCCGGCGGCTGGTTGTCTTTTCAGGCAGGGATATTATTGATATGCCAGTTTTGTCTCTGGTAACTAAAGGAGATGGAGACAAAGTCGTAGAATTGAAACCGTATAAACAGGCCAAGGCAGAGGTTGTGGATAATTTTACGCGTAATTATGTCACAGTACTCATGCGCAAGACAAAAGGTAATGTCTCTGAGGCAGCAAGGCTGAGTGGACTGGAAAGGGTTTCCTTACAAAAAATTTTAAAAAGATTAAATATTAATGCCCAGGAGTTTAGGGGGTGATGAGGTAGGGGCAACGGTGCTGCCGTGCCCAAAAGGGGTAGAGATGCAGATAAAGGATGATATCAGGAATGAAATTAAGGTGCTGGCTGAACTTCTGCTACAAAGGAAGTGGATGCTGGCAACGGCAGAATCATGTACAGGTGGGCTTTTGGGCCACACTCTGACTAATATCCCGGGTAGTTCAACTTGGTATGCTGGCGGGGTTATTACTTATGCCAATGAGATGAAGATTTCGCTTTTAGGTGTTGACCCACTGGTTATTGAAAAATATGGAGCAGTAAGTGAAAATTGTGTGCTTCAGATGGTAAGCGGTGTGTGTAAATTAACCAGTGCTCAGGTTGGAGTGGCCATTTCAGGCATTGCCGGGCCAGGGGGTGGAACAAAAGATAAGCCAGTTGGCACGGTGTTTATGGCCTGGCAGATAAAAAATAGAAATTGGGTAAAAAAATTTCAATTCTCTGGTAATAGGCAGGAGATTAAATTACAAAGTGTGCAACAGGCAATTTGTGGTCTGGTAAAAGGAGTATCAGAGGAGTAAAATGCGTTTATTTACTGGCATTTCTGTGCCCGGGACATATCATCAGAAGTTGCAGGAAGTCGTTGATACCTGGAAGAACCATTTTAAATCCAGGTTATCATGGACCAAAAAGGGCAATTACCATTTGACCCTGAAATTTCTAGGTGAAGTTGATGAAGATAGGCTGCCCCATATAAAGGCTGCTCTGAACAGGATAAATTTTCATCCGGCCTGGCTTAAGGGCGGGCAAGCAGGATATTTTGCCGGAAGAAACGGAATTCGGGTGCTCTGGCTGGGTCTTGCAGGAGAAACAGATGCCATTAATTCCTGGGCTGAAGATATTGAGGATGAGTTTTACAAGCTTGGTTTTAGTAAAGAAAACAAACCGTTTCATCCTCATTTGACTCTGGCCCGCGTGAAAAGATTTTGTGCTGAAGACCCGTGGTCAGAGTTTAGAGAATATGTCTCTGGACTTGAGTGGCCTGAGTTTAAGGTGCAGAGGATTAATTTGTGGCAGAGTAAATTAACTCCTCATGGCCCTGTATATCAACTGGTGCACTCGGTGGAGGCTTAGTTAAAAGTCCGAAATCGACATTCAAATTTAAATATAGTCACCACGGTTGAATTTAATCTCTTCTGTAGTGGTCAAAATTTCCAGTTCCTCCAGAATAGATTGAAGTTCTGGTTTCTGGGTGTTTAGATTAAAGTTTTCTTTTAAATCTTTAATCTGTCCGGATATGTCCTGCAGGGTTGCATAAAGGCCGCGCAGATCAGGTTCAGGCTTTTTTAGACCCGCGGCATAATTTTCCCACCTTGTTAAAACTTGATCAACCTGGTTCATAATGGCAGTCTCTGTTTGTTGAATGTTTAACATGGCTGGCGAAAGCAGAGGAGAAACCGCTGGAGATGATGGGCCAGCCGTGCCAGAGAGTTCGCTTTCCGGTACAGGTTTGGCATTTAATTCCTGGTTTAAGATTTTTGAGAAATCTTCAGCCTTGCTTTTTTGAGTTTTAATTTGCTCATTGTTTAATTGGGCAATTTGGTCAGGAGTTATTTTCATGATTCTCTCCTTTTGGGAAAATTTTTCCTTTCTGGACTACTCAATTATGTATTGAGCAAATGCTTTGCCAGATTTACTTTTTTATCATGTCAAAGTCAAACCTTGATGCAATTAAAGTAGCCATAGATATTATTCGGCAGGGTGGGGTGATTGTTTATCCCACTGAGACTTTTTTGGGCCTGGGAGGAAATGGCCTTGATGTGGAAGTAGTGCAACGTATTCAAGCCATTAAGAAACGCCCGGCGCATAAACCCTTGCCTTTAATTATAAGTAGTCTGGAGCAATTGGAAGAAATATGTTATTTGTCTCAGGACAGTTTTGAACTGGCCAGAAATTTTTGGCCTGGCCCTTTATCCATTTTGTTTCAGGCCAGAGAGATAATACCCTTTGGAGTTAAAGATACAAAAGGATTGGTTTCGGTTCGTTTGACTGCTCATCCAGTGGCCAGGCAACTTTGCACTTTGTCCGGGTGTGCTCTTGTTGCCACCAGCGCAAATTTAAGTGGAAGACCTCCATGCACTGTGACTAAAGAGCTTGACCCTGAACTTCTGCAAAAGGTTGACTTTGTCCTGGATCTGCCCCCAGAGCCTGGCGGCGGTTTACCTTCTACGCTGGTTCGGGTGCTACCCGGGAAAAGAATTGAGATTTTGCGGGCAGGTGCTGTAAAAAAAGAAGAGCTAAATCAAAAGGGATATCTGGTGGTATGATGCGCCTGCAAATTTTTTTAGCGTAACATCTAAAATTATGTCTCATATCTACACATTTTACAAAAATCACAATACGCGCAAGCTTTTTCGCTTATTGGCCCATACCAGTATTTAGAATTTATTATATGCATAACAATAAATTTTATAAGCTCAGGTAAATCGTTTTGTAACCACATACTATATTCTGAGCTTGTGCCTGATTCATCAAGGTCTATTAATTTATCTGGTTCAAAAAAGTATTTTTCTTTCCCATTTTCTCTTAACTGGATATAAGCAGCAGTAGTTTTATCCCAGATATTCTGGCCATTATTCTCCTTAAATGACCTGGCAAAAAGATGGGCATATATTGGCAACTGTAGGTCTGTAATATAAGTATTTATTTCATGCAGGTCTTCATCATTAAATTTTTTATTGTTAATAAGAGAATATATATCTAATTTGAGATTTTTGGTAAAACTAACATCGTTTATAAAGCCTGTTTTATAGTCTAAAACTATATATATATTATCTCTCAAATCAACCCTATCTATTTTTCCTGAAATTTTGAGTTCACCTATATCTGGTATAGAAAGAGGTGCGGTAAAACGTTTTTCAAGGCATATTATTTCTGTTTCTTCAGGATGATTTTTAAGATATTCCTTGAACCTATATTCTGCTCCCTTTAACAGTAAAAACTTTTTTTCATCTGAAAATGTCTGATAAAAAGGTTTGGTTTCTAATTTATTTTTAAATATTTCAAATAACATATCGTGGTTTATATCCTGTTTTTTTATAATTCTGGAATTGGTGGTCAGTTTTGTATAAAAATCTTCAAGAGTTTCATGTACAGCAGTACCAAGTTCATCATACGATATTTCATCAACATGATCTGGAAAAGAAATTTTCATTATTCTGGAGTAAAAGAATTTTAAAGGACATTCTAAATATGTATTAAGTAGTGATGGTGAAATAGTTGATATAGTTGATTTAATGATGTCATTTAAGCAGGCATCTTTTTTTAAAGATTCTGGATTAAAAAGAGAGCTATTATCTGTAGAAATTTTAAAAGAAGATACTTGAAAAGTATTGGCTTTTGAGCTGTGAGAAAATAAAACCTTTTCTTTTTTTTCTACCTCCCACATGAGCTTTTCTACATAGCGGCTTTTCACTTTAACACTTTCTAATCCAGCTCCCCTGGTAGTTTGAAACTGCCAGAATATATGTACTTTTTTTGCTGTATTTATTAGCCTTTCAAAGTGATATCTAATAATCACTTCTTGTTTTTGTCTGTCAGGAAGTCCAAGAATAGCCCTGACCTCATGGGGCAATAAAGGATTAACTTCCTCAATGTCTGGCAAAATACTTTCGTTTACATCTAAAAGAAATATTTCATCAAAGTTTAAAAGCCTTGTCTCAAGGAGTCCCATTACCTGAAGACCTATCAATGGCTCTCCTTCAAAAGGCACTCGCACACTGGATAAAAGTTCTTTAAATAAACTAAATAATGTCGATTGTTTCATTGGTATTGAAGAGAACAGAGAGCCTTCAATAACATAAATTACTGATTCTATCAAAGAATCTAAAAAAGTTTCTTCAAAAAATCCAAAGTCTTCATGGGATTTTATAAACTCAAATATATTTCTCATTACTTTACATAATTCTAAAGGCGATCTAACATTTTCTACTGGAAAAATAATCTTTTCAAATAAAAGATTAATATAGGTAAGATGTGTAGAATCTAAATTTTGTTGTATAATAGAAATAGTTTCATCATAAGATATATATGGAGCGCCATATTCATTTAACAATTGTTCAATTTCTGATGTTTTGTTAAGATATGGATTTTTTAAAAATAAAAGAAGATTTTTTAGTCTATACCCTCTTCTGTCATCTTTTTCTGAAATAAGATCAAAAATACTTTTCAGAAAAACAGCAATCCCTGTGAGGTTAATGGGATAACCCATTGTTATGTTTACATGCCCTTCTGGAAGGTGATGAATAATGGGTATAAGATTTTCAGTTGCTACAGATACAATTGCAATTTTGTCAGGCCTTGTATCTGTTATTTTTTCAGGAAGCCTGTTTTTTACCTCATTTAACTCAGAATGAAGGGTGCTGGCTTCAAAAAAGAATATCTCTGGTTTATTTACCTTTTCAGGACGTATAGGCTCTATTTTGACATTCCATTTTTTCTGCCATTTTTTATATAATTTTGGAAGATTATCTGGATCGCCATGCCAGTAAATATATGCTTCATTATTATATAATTTTTTAAACAATCTATCTTCTGCCCGGGTACGGGCATAAAATCCAACAATATACACAGGAGAATCTAATAAAATATCATGTTTAGCTAAATGGCGAATCATTTTAGCATAAGTAATAAAATTATTTTCATTTAGTTTTCTGGAAAATCTCTGGTGGATTTGTCCAATTCGCTTTAAAATATTAACAGCTCTATGAGGAAGTTTTTCTTCAGGAGGAAGATGCATATCTTTTGCTTCAACAAGCTCCATATCCAGCTCTTTAAATAAGTTAACAAGCCTCATTGCCCACGGCAAAAAATTGTCCCAATCAGGCATATCATCCTTTTGCTCTTCAAAAACTTCTTTGGTTGCAAGGTATGCGAGCCATGCCTGATCATATTCATTTATTATTGTTGGAGGGGTATTTTGTGAAGAGATGAAATTAAATTTAACCCACTCTTCAATGGGCTTTATATCAGGCAGAATACATGGATGATTTATGCTTTGAGACAGGTAATATTCAAAAAAGCTGACTGCTCTTTTATTGGGAAATATAATATGAGCACTTTGCAAATGATTTCTTTGAATTACGTCCTTAGCCACTACTTTTAATAAATTTATTTCTGGATGAATAGCCACAATTTGAGACATTTTATTTTACCACCATTTCTATTTCTGGTTCAAGAATAAACAAGAGATACCCAACAACTGGTAATTGAAATAATTTTTTTACAATCATACAGTAATTTTCTATCTGTCTTTTGTAATCACTATATACTTCTGGTGCTGATGGCTTTTCACTTTTAAAATCTACAACTACTGCATAATCTTTAAATAAAACCACTCTATCTGGCCTGAAAATTGTTATTGGATTCTTTTTGTCTGGAATTAAGATACTCTTTTCTATAAATACTTTTTTTGCATTTACAGAAAAAATATCCCTGATCTGAGGCAGGGAAAAGATATTTTGTAAAGGCAGTTCAAAGTCATTTTGCATATCCCACATCTCAGGTTTTTCCTCAAAAAATGCCAGAGCCTGCTTGATATATAAATTTAGATTATTAATATCTCTTAAATCATTGATAAAAGAGAGAGTAAGGTGGAGTATTTCTCCTTTTTTTATCTTTTTATAGCCTTTTTTCGATAAAGGTAGTCCTTTAGGTTTTTTGATTTTTATTGGAGGTGTTTTATTGGACATGGAAGATTACACTCCTTAAAAATTTTGTTTATCCAGAAAACAAGTGGTTTTGAGCCTCTTACATTACCAATATCAAGATATAAATACAAATATTCTTTGGCCCTTGTTACTGCAACATAAAAAAGATTTAAAAGTTCCTGTGCTTCCTGGCTGCGCTCTCTCTGCCTTAAAAGCTCAAGTTCTTCTGATATATCTTTTTTAAGCTGGATTAAATAATTTTTGTAAGTAGTTACAGGAGAGTAATTTTTGATGCGCCAATCCAGAAAAGGAATAAATACCACAGGAAATTCCAGGCCCTTTGCTTTATGAATGGTAAGAACTCTTACTGCATTTATATTTTCTGGAAATCCCACCTGTTCTTCCAGTCCACCTTGTTCCCAGAATGTTAAATAATTGCCAAGGCCAGGGCCTGATTCTACCTCAAAATAATGGGTTACTTCAAGCAATCTTTCCACAAAAACTTTATGAGAAATAAGGTCGTTTTCTAACCGCTTTGATAGATTGGTTTTTTTTAATAAAATCTGGATGAGCTCATAAGGTGCCCTGCGATTAACAAGAGGTTTAAGTTCTTCTATTAAAGCATCCAGCCTGGTTTTCCATATATCTATATCCTCTTTAATCCATAACTTATATAGTTCTTGTTCATCTCTGGGGCCCCAATCAAGTATTCCTGTGGACAAAATTCCATAAAGCGCCCTTTGATCATCTGGCTCATAAAGGTAGGATAGGAAGCATAAAATGCCCTTTACTACTGAAGATACTTTTAATCTAAGGGCATTTTCTGTTATCACTGGAATCCCTTCCTGTATAAGCCAGGAAGATATTTCTTCTCCTGTGTCATGTTTTCGCACAAGAACAGCTATTTCAATTTGATCAGATTGTTTGCGCTTTTCCCATTCCAGTTTGATATTTTTCAGCAGGCTATTTTTAATTGCCTGCCTTGTTTCATCCTTTGAACCTGAGACCTGATAGATTTTTATATTGTTATTAATGTCAGTTGAATTTCTGGCTGGTATTTGTTTATAATCAGAAAATGCTGCTGCTACATTTTGAGCAAATTCTTTTTTTACATTATCTAAACTGTTATTTCCCAGTACCATTGATGATAAAGTTTTATATACTGTATCTTCATCAGCTAAAGGAGCAAAAATAGTATTAAAAAAATTAACCAGAGCAGGATGAGATCTATAGTTAAATTGTAGAGTTTGTTCTTGAAAACTGTTTTTATCTATAAATGCAAAATATTTATTTTGAGAAAATACATCTTGAAACAGGTGCCAGTCTCCACCTCTCCAACGGTATATGGCCTGTTTTATATCGCCTACTAAAAATATAGTGCCACCTGATGAAGCTGACTCTTCAAGCAAAGGATACAGTGCTTCCCATTGCTGCCTTGATGTATCTTGAAACTCATCAAAGAGAAAATGGGTAAATTTAGAAGCAAAATGAGCATAAATAAGAGGCGGAATATCTTCTTCTTTTATGACATCTAATATGGTGTCTGTCCACCAATCACTTCCTGGTGCAATGCCTTCTTGTTCGCATATTTTTTGAGATATCTTTTTTAGTTCTTTAAGTAGTGGAACATAACCGCTTACCCGTGATATAGCATTCATCAATTTCCACTCTTCTAACTTTTCTCTTAACCGTTTGCGAAGTTTATCTAATCTAGCCTTTTCTTCCTGGCTAACTCTGGCTTTCTTTTTAAAAATTTTTTCTATGTCTTTACTTAAAATAGATCTGTCTGATAATTTATCCACTTCAATATCAGGAGTTATACCCTTTATGAGATTTCCATTTAAAAATTGAGATAGAGATGCAATTTGAGTGCAAAATTCATCTTTGATATACTCTAATTGATTCTTCAGAGAGCTAATCTCAGCAAGGTTTATTGTTTCTATTTCATCATGAATTTTCGGTATTAGTTCTGTAAGTCTATATTTTAAAGCCGATTCTGGATAAAATCCTTTTTTTTGATCTATTTTTAAAAAGGTATCCAGTGCCTGTTCCCACAGAGTTTGATTATCTTCTAAATTTGCAAGAACCTTATCAAAAGCTGTGTCATATAGCTGTCTTGTCTCAAATAGTACTGTTAAATCAGGTTTTATTCCTAATTCAAAAGATAGACCTTTGAGTATTGTAAAAAGAAGACTATCAATTGTCCTTACATAAAAATCAGAATAATTTTGAAGGATTGTCTCAAGCCATGCTGTTGCCTCTTCAGGTGATAGAGATGTATCTTTAGCTAAATTTTGTCCGGCTTCTGTATTTAAGACAATTTCCTTTAAAAACCTGACTATTCTGTCCTTCATTTCCCAGGCAGCTTTATTGGTAAAGGTAATGGCAACTATTTTTCTTAAATTTTGAGGCCCCGGATATTTAAGCTTTTTGAGCAGCTTGAGGTATCTTAAAGCTAATTGGTAAGTCTTGCCTGAGCCGGCAGAAGCCTTTATACGGATAATTTCTGTTTTCATATTACACTCTCTTTGCGGGCGTATTTTCTATTTTGACTGCTTTTTAAGTTTGAAAGATTATAATTAGATTACTTGCGAACATGAAGCGCGGGAAAATGGCGGTCTGGAGGACTGAATTATTACATTACCTATTACAGAGTCGCCTGCAAAAAGTAAATTTTTCCGTGCGGGGACAGGCGAACAGCGATA
>CAJXJU010000021.1 GCA_913055195.1 uncultured Desulfohalobiaceae bacterium
CTCTTCCGATCTATGAGGGGTGAAGGATGAGGGATGAAGGATGAGGGATGAGGGATGAGGGATGAAGGATGAAGGAATTCCAGTTGAGAAAAGACTTTTTGCAGGTGCCTTGTATAAAGGGGGTATAATCAATGCCGGAAGCAGCAAAAATTATTGAACAAAAGAAAGAGTTTACCTATGAGGATTACCTTGAGTTTGATGATGATGTAAGGGTGGAGCTTATTGATGGCAAAGTGTGGGACATGAGTCCTGCGCCAACAACAACTCATCAGGAAATTTTAATTAATTTATCAGGATTAATTGTTGATAAATTAAATAAGAAAGGGTGTAAAATTTATCCCGCCCCTACTGATGTCAAATTAAGTGCCAGAGATGTTGTGCAGCCTGATTTGCTGGTTGTCTGTCGCAGGGAGATTATAACAGAGCGTTGCATAGAAGGAGCGCCTGATCTGGTGGTGGAAATTTTGTCCCCAGCTACTGAGTTGAAAGATAGGAATGTTAAATTTAAGTTGTATCAGAAGCATGGTGTGAGAGAGTATTGGCTGGTATCACCAGCAGGTTATGTGGATGTGTATTATTTAAATGCTGGTCAATATAATTTTCATGGCAATTTTGGCGTAAATGATGTTCTAACCAGTGTTATTTTTGCTGATTTGCAAATAGAGGTAAAAAATATTTTCAGGGGAATAAACAATGTTGTGGGTGCCTCGTAAAAGGGGGGTATAATCAATGCCGGAAGCAGCAAAAATTATTGAGCAAAAGAAAGAATTTACATACAAAGATTACCTTGAGTTTGATGATGATGTGAGGGTGGAGCTGATTGATGGTAAGGTGTGGGACATGAGTCCCGCGCCAACAACAATTCATCAGATAATTTGTCAGAATATGGCAGTAGAATTGGGTATTTTTTTTAGAGACAGGAATTGTCAGACATTTGTATGTCCAACAGATGTAAAATTAGATGCAAAAACAGTGGTGCAGCCAGATAATTTAGTGGTTTGTCGCAGGGAGATTATAACAGAGCGTTGCATAGAAGGTGTGCCTGATCTGGTGGTGGAAATTTTGTCTCCAGCTACTGAGTTGAAGGATAGGAATGTTAAATTTAAGTTGTATCAGAAGCATGGGGTGAGAGAGTATTGGCTTATATCACCAGCAGGTTATGTGGATGTGTATTATTTAGATAATGGCCAATATAATTTTCATGGCAATTTTGGCGTAAATGACGTTTTAACCAGTGTTCTTTTTGCTGATTTGCAAATAGAGGTAAAAAATATTTTCAGGGGAATAAACTATGTTGCAGGTGCCTGAAGGATATTTATTCGCTACAGTGAGTGCTGGTTTAAGATATCAGAAGAGAGATGATCTGGCTTTGATCTTGAGTAATGTTCCTGCAAGGGCGGCTGCTGTTTTTACAAAAAATAAATTTCAGGCTGCTCCAATATTAGTTGCTAAAAAGATATTGGAGAAAAAATCCAGAGTTCGAGGGATACTGGTAAATGCTGGCCAGGCTAACGCGTGTACAGGAGAGACAGGATATAGCAACTGCTGTCAGACATTACAGATGGTAAAAAGAGTTTTTGGCCTGGGAGAAGATGATATTTTGCCAGCCTCAACAGGGGTTATTGGAGAGCAATTTGAGCTTGAGAAATGGGAAAAGGCAGTGCCGGAACTCAAGAAAACTCTGGGACAGACAGACCCTGTGCGGGTAGCCAGGGCTATTATGACTACAGATACTTTTCCCAAATTGTCATGGAAAAGGGTAAGCTTGCAGGCAGGAGAGGTGACTTTTCTGGGTTTTGCCAAAGGCGCGGGGATGATTTGCCCTGATATGGCTACTATGCTTGGGTTTGTGCTCTGTGATGCTCAGATTGATGGCAACTGGTGGAGAGAAGCATTGAAAATGGCTGTTGATATGAGCTTTAATGCCATTACCGTAGATGGAGACACAAGCACCAATGATTGTGTTTTTGCTTTAGCCAATGGAGCGTCTGGAGTATGCGTAGCTCAGGACGAGGAAGATATGATAAGAGAAACCTTAAAAAGTATCTGTCAGGATCTGGCCTATCAGATTGTCCAGGACGCTGAAGGCGGAACAAAGGTTATTCATATTCATGTTACAGGCGCAAAAAATAAAACCCAGGCTGAACTGGTTGCCAGAACCATTGGGCATTCGCTACTGGTAAAGACAGCCCTTTATGGTCAGGACCCTAATTGGGGACGCATTGTTGCGGCCCTGGGCCGCAGTGGTGCTGAGTTTAATCCAGATCAGGTAGAGGTACGGATTGCCGGTATAACTATTTTTGCCCAGGGACAGCCCGTCAATATGGATATAGATAACATCATGGCCCGGCACTTGCGCAAACAAGACGTGCACATTCAGGTCAGTTTAGGCGATGGAAATGGAGAATACACTTTATTAAGCTCAGATTTGACAGAAGAATATGTTCGGATCAATGCCTGTTACAGGACGTGATGGAGAGAGTGAAAGAAGCGTAAGGAGAGTAAGAAGCGCAAGAAGCGCAAGAGGGAAAAGAAAGGAGTTGAATATTATGAAAGGCAATAAAAAAAATACACCAATAACCAATCACCAATCCTCCAACAACCAATCCGCCAATAACCAATATACCAATAACCATAATTTGAAAAGGATTGCTGATTTTTTGTTTGAGGTGGGGATGCTCAGGAAGACTCCCCGTACAGGTTATCAATTTCTGGGTAGTGGTAAAGAAAATGTTGCAGAACATTCATACAGGACAGCGGTTATTGGCTATGTTCTGGCTGGAATTAGCGGCGCTGATAAGGCCAAAACCGCTTTATTGTGTTTATTTCATGATTTGCAGGAGACCAGGATTGGCGATTTTAACTATGTGTATAGAATTTATAATAAATGTGATTCTGAACGCGCATTGGCTGATGCCCTGGAAGGCACTGGATTTAAAAATGAAATTTTAAATCTGTGGCGCGAGCTGGAAATGGTTGACAGCAGGGAAGCAGCCCTGGCCCAGGATGCCGACCAGATCGACCTTATTTTAAACCTGAAAGAGGAATTGGACCTGGGCAACAAATATGCAGCCAAATGGCTGGAATGTGCCCTGGAAAGATTGCGAACGGAAGAGGGCAAGGCACTGGCCAGGCAGATTATGCAAACAGATCATACTGATTGGTGGTTTAAGGGACCGGATGAATCCTGGTGGAAAAAAGGAAATGGTAAGGATGGATAAAAATAAATTTTCTCCTTTTTTGATAACAGCGGTTATTTGTTTTTTGACCTGTTTTTTTTACCTGAACAGGATTGAATTTTTAGACTTACTGGAGCTTAAAGCCTATGATTTACGCTTAAGAGCGCGTGGTAAGATAGAAACATCAAAACAGGTAGCTATTGTAGCCATTGATGAACAAAGTCTGGAAAAGATTGGGCGCTGGCCCTGGACAAGAAGTAAAATGGCTGAACTGGTTGAAAAGATTGCTCAGTTTGGCCCAAAAGTAGTTGGTTATGATATTAGTTTTTTCGATCCAGAGAAAACTGCCGCGCAAAAAGAGCTTGTGTTGCTGGCTAAAAAGGCCAGAGACCTGAATTTATTACCAAATCCAAAACTCAGGCAATATATCAAAGAGAGGTTAATTAAGACAAACCCTGATTTGACTCTGGCTTTAACCCTACAAAAGGCTGCTTCTCCTCAAATATTGGGCTATTATTTTAATCTTGATCCACAATCTGTAAAAAATGCAACTTCCAGCAACAACCATTCAACATTACCTGAGGCGGCCTGTTATTTAGCGCAAAAATTTGTGGGCCAATCAAAAGAAGTGAATCTTTCTGTTCCTGTTGGTTACAAGGTAAGACATAATATTCCTTTACTGGCAAAAATTGCTGCGGCAGAAGCGTATTTTAATGTTATTCCTGACATGGACGGCGTAATTCGAAGATATAATTTAGCCATTAAGTATGGAGAAAAGTATTATCAGCCCCTTGCTGCTGCCATGATCAGTCTGACCAACAGGAGTAAAATACCTACCCTGGTACTCTCTTCTGCTGGACTTATGGGTGTTGAAATTGGAGATTTTTTTGTCCCAACAGATGAGCAGGGCAGGATGCTTGTAAATTATCGAGGCCCTGAAAAAAGTATAACTCATATTCCAGCCTGGAAATTTTTCACTTCGCAGGTGCAGGAACAGGAAGTAAAGAACAAATGGATTTTAATAGGTGTAACAGCGCCCGCTGTTTATGATTTGCGCGTGACACCCTATGGGGTGGCGTATCCTGGAGTTGAAATTCAGGCCACAGCCCTGGATACCATGCTCAGGGGGGATTTTTTGCTTCGTCCCAACTGGGCCCCTTTGTTTGATCTGGGAGCCATTGTCTTGCTGGGGCTTATTAGCCTGTTTTTTTTATGGCGGGCAGGAGCCTTCTGGACCTTGATTGGCTTTTCAGGCACGGCCATGTTGTATCTGGGTCTGAATTTTTACCTGTTTAAAATAGGGCGCTACTGGTTGAATGTGGTTTATCCTTTGCTTGGGTTTGGCCTGAATTATTTAAGCTTGAATGTTTATCGATTCATTTTTGCAGATCGCCAGAAAAGGCAGATTCGTCAGGCATTTAGCAAGTATCTTGATCCAAACGTGGTTGAGCAGGTGGTCTCAAATCCGGACAAGCTGAAACTGGGTGGAGAAAAGCTGGAGCTTAGTGTTTTATTCTCTGATATTCGCGGTTTTACCTCTATTTCAGAGAAGTTAAAGCCAGAGCAACTGGTCAGTTTGCTTAATGAATACCTGACTGAGATGACAGGGATAGTGCTGGAAAACAAGGGACTTCTGGATAAGTATATAGGTGATGCTGTCATGGCTGTTTTTGGAGCGCCATTGCATAACGACCGCCATGCTTATGATGCCTGTAATGCTGCCCTTGAAATGATGTCCAGGTTAAAAAAATTGAATGAGCAATGGAAAGAGAGAGGTATTCCTGTGCTGGATATTGGTATTGGGATAAATACCGGTGAAATGGTAGCTGGAAATATGGGGTCTGTTGAGCGTTTTGATTATACTGTTATGGGTGACAATGTAAATCTTGCCTCGCGGCTGGAAGGTTTGAATAAGGCCTACGGAACAAATATTATTATCAGTGAATATACAAAGAATAAGGTTGAAAATGAGTTCTGGTTCAGAAGTTTAGATCTGGTGAGAGTAAAAGGCAAAAAAAAGGCAGTGGAGATTTTTGAGCTGCTGGGTTCAAGAAAAGAGACCTGCCCTATTCCTTATATGGAAGAGTATAATTTGTTTATGAAGCACTATCGTCTGGGAGAATTTAAAAAGGCCAAAGATATAGTAGATAAAATTTTAGAAAAGCATGAGCAAGATAAAGTAGTTCAGCTTTACAGACAGCGGCTTGATCTGTTACTTGAAAATCCACCTGCGCACTGGGACGGTGTATATACTTTTACGACGAAATGAGTGAACAGTGAACAGTGAACAGTGAACAGTGAACAGTGATCAGTGAACAGTGAACAGTGAACAGGGATCAGTGAACAGTGATCAGTGAACAGTGAACAGTGAACAGTGAACAGAAAAAAACTCGAACGTCGAACTCAAAATGGAGGTGGATGAGTGTGAATGAGACGGTGATTGAGCTTGAAAATGTTAGTTTTGCCTATGGTGAACACAGGGTGCTGGAAGATGTTGATTTGAGGATAGATGCGGGGGAATTTGTGGCAATTTTAGGGCCTAATGGAGGGGCAAGACCACATTACTCAAGATTATTCTGGGTTTATTAAAGCCTGATGGGGGGCGGGTACTGGTTTTTGGGCAGGAACCGAGAAAAAGTTACACGCGTATAGGTTATGTTCCTCAGCATGAGCTGGTAAGCCCTTTTTTCCCCATTACTGTTCTGGGAGTTGTTTTAATGGGGCTGGGATATAAGCATGGTTTTTTTTATGGCCGGAAAGAGAAAAATCAGGCTTATGCTGCGCTGGAAAAGGTGGGTATGCACAAATTAGCCCAAAGACGCATAAGTTCGCTTTCTGGCGGTCAGAAACAGCGCGTGCTGGTGGCCAGGGCACTGGTCTCTGAACCTGAGCTTTTAATCTTTGATGAACCAACAGCCAGTATTGATCCCCAGGGGAAGGTATGCATTTATGAGTTGTTGGCTGACCTGGGGGAGGGGATTACTGTGCTTGTAGTCAGCCATGATCTGATTGTGGCTTCCTCGCGGATCAGCAAGATTGCAGTTGTGAACAGGAAAATTATTATCAGTCCGGATAAAAATTTGCATAAAGAGATGCTTGATTTGCTTTATGGAATACATGATCATCCATGCCCAATGGGAAATTTTATAGATGGTGTGTCGAGTTTGTTGAAGGGGTAAAGGAGTGTCTATGCTGGATGTGCTTCATTTGCCGTTTATGCAAAATGCGATCTGGGCTGGTATTTTAACCAGTATTGCCTGCGGGATTATTGGTTCGCTTGTGGTGGTGAATAGATTGGTTTTTCTGGCCGGCGGAGTGGCTCATAGCGCTTATGGAGGCGTGGGGCTGGCGTTTTTTCTGGGTCTTCCTGTGCTCCCCTGCACCCTTGGGTTTACTTTGTTTACTTCAGGTCTTCTGGGAGCAATTACTATCAATCGCAACGAGCGCACAGATACCATAGTAGGTCTGATCTGGGCTGCGGGTATGGCCTTTGGAATTATTCTTATAGATTTTACCCCAGGATATAATGTAGATTTAATGAGCTACCTTTTTGGCTCTATTTTGACTGTTCCTGATTCTGATCTCTGGTTGATGCTGGTTATGGATTTAATCATTATCGGCCTGGTTGGTATATTTTACAGAGGTTTTTTAGTTATGTCCTTTGACCGGGAATATGCCAGAACACTGGGGCTGCCAGTGACTTTTTTTTATTTTCTCCTGTTGAGTCTGGTGGCAGTGTCCGTAGTCATGGTGATTCAGGTGGTGGGTCTGATTCTGGTTATTGCCCTGCTAACAATTCCGGCCTATCTGGCTGAAAGGAAATCTTTGTCTCTGGCCGGGATGATGTGGAGATCTATTCTCTGGAGTGTTGTTTTTTGTCTTCTGGGTTTATGTGTCTCTTTGTGGCTTAATATTACATCTGGCGCGGCTATAATTGCTGTAGCTACGATTACTTTTTTTGTGTTTTTGTGTTTAGATTTTTGTCGTAAAAGATGGCTGAGAAGATTCGCCTGCAAAAAGTAAATTTTTCGTGCGGGGACAGATGAACACCGTCGCCTGCAAAAAGTAAATTTTTTCCGTGCGGGGACAGGCGAACGAGCGTTGTGACGGTTGTAATTATTTGAAATCATTAGCCGTTCGCCTGTCCCCGCCATCTGTAATTTACGAGTTTCGACTTTTTGCAGGCGACTCTGAACACCGTAGGGGCGTATTGCAATACGCCCCTACAGGTATTGCAATACGCCCCTACAGGTTTTGGCTATGCAGGAATTTAAAGCAGAAGTTAACAATATTGTGTATAGCAATGAAGAAAATGGCTATACGGTGGCTCGTGTCAGGGCCAGAAAATATCCCGGTCTGATAACTATTTGCGGTCATCTGGGCAGTGTGGCTCCAGGTGAAATGCTGGAACTAAAAGGTATCTGGAAAGAGCATCGCAAATATGGACGTCAGTTTATAGTGCAGGATTTCAGACAGCTTTATCCAGCCAGTATCAATGGTATCAGGCGTTATTTGAGTTCCAATATGATTAAAGGTGTTGGGCCTGTGATGGCCCAGAGACTGATTGATAAATTTGGGGTTAAAGTGCTGGAAATCATTGATCAGGAGCCGCAGCGTTTGCTGGAAGTGGAAGGGATTGGACCAAAGAAAATGGAAATGATTGAAAAATCATGGGCTGAGCAGCGTGAAATCAGGGCGCTCATGCTTTTTTTGCAAAGCCACGAAGTAGCACCTACTTTTGCCACGCGCATTTTCAAAAAATATGGCAAAGAGTCTGTACAAAAACTCAAGGAAAATCCTTATGATCTGGCCTATGACATTCAGGGCATTGGCTTTAAAACAGCCGATAAAATGGCCCTGAAGCTTGGTTTTGCTCCTGATTGTGAACAGCGTTTGCAGGCTGCTGTTTCCTACACTTTATTTAAGTTAAGTGAAAAAGGCCATTTATTTTATCCCCAGGAAGACCTGGTGGAAAAGGTGCAGGCGATACTGGGAGATATAGATGAAGATTTGATTTACAGGGCCATATTATCATTAATTGAACGTAAACGTATATTTAGAGAAGATCTCCTTCAACAGGGCATTAAAAACGCAATATATTTGAGCCATTTTTATCGTCTGGAAAAGGAAGTTGCCTCGCGTTTATATCATCTGTTCAATCATCCTGCTGCCTTTTCTCAAAGTAAAGTTGAAAGCATTTTACAGGATTTGACAGCAAAATTGAAATTTACCCTGTCTGAAGAGCAAAAACAGGCCATTTATGGCGCATGCACCAGCAAAGTCTTTGTCATTACTGGTGGTCCTGGCACAGGTAAGACAACCATTACCAGGATGATAGTCCAGATTTATAAAAAACTTGGTTTGAAGATAAAGCTGGCAGCGCCAACTGGCCGGGCTGCAAAACGATTGTCCGAAGCAACAGGCGAAACAGCCCTTACAATTCACCGTCTTCTGGGCGCTACTCCTGGGGGGCAATTGACCCATAATGAGGACAACAAACTGCCTCTGGATGTTTTGATTGTGGATGAGGTCTCCATGCTTGATGGGCCATTATGTTTCCATCTTTTGCGCGCCCTGCCTCTGACCTGTCGTTTAATATTTGTTGGTGATGTGCATCAACTTCCATCTGTTGGTCCTGGAAATATTCTGGCGGATATTTTGAAGAGCGAGGTCATCCCTTGCGCCAGATTGACCACTATTTTTCGCCAGGCCAGGGAAAGCATGATTGTTATCAATGCTCACCGCATCAATGAAGGCAAATTTCCCATTGCTTCTAAAAAACAGCCGCCAAAGGCTGATTTTTTCTGGGTGGAGCAAAGCGATCCCGCGCGCATTCAGGAGTTAATTGTCAGGATGGTGTGTGAACGTATGCCAGAAGTTTACGGCCTGAATCCTTTAAAGGACGTGCAGGTGTTGACTCCAATGCACAAGGGTGAAGTGGGCACCAATGAGCTGAACAGGTTGCTGCAGGAACGGCTTAATGCAAATGGCCAGGAATTAAAGCTGAAGCAACGCGTGTTTAAAGTAGGGGATCGTGTGATGCAGATTCGCAATAATTATGAAAAGGATGTTTTTAATGGTGATCTGGGCTGGATTAAAGAGATAAAACAGGAAGAAGGCGAACTGGTAGTAGATTATGAGGATGTGGAAGTGAGTTATGATTTTGATGAACTTGATGAGCTGACCCTGGCTTATGCAGTTAGTGTGCATAAATCCCAGGGCAGTGAATATCCAGCCATTATCATGCCTGTGGTAACCCAGCACTTTATGCTTTTGCAAAGAAATCTCATTTATACCGGCCTTACCAGAGCCAGAAGACTGGCGGTGTTGGTTGGCACTAAAAAGGCCCTGGCCATTGGTCTGCGCAATGTCAATGCAGGTAAAAGATACACCCATCTTCAGTACAGGTTGCAGGAAATTTTTAATAATGAGTGATGGTTGATGGACGGATATAGAGAATTAAGGGACAGGAGGATAAAGTCAGATTTTTAGATTTTTTGCTGATTCCGTGAGTAAGTAGTGGAGTAAAGAGACAGTTGGAGTAAAGAGACAGGAGGATAATTTAGTCAATACAAAAAAAGCAAATTTACGTTTTCAAGACTACGTTTTTTTAAAAAGAATTAAGGGACAGGAGGATAAAGTCAGATTTTTAGATTTTTTGCTGATTCCGTGAGTAA
>CAJXJU010000022.1 GCA_913055195.1 uncultured Desulfohalobiaceae bacterium
TACATGATATACTGCCTTTTCATCTTCCTTCAAAAACCTTGCTATCCTTGGCATGACTCACTCCCTTTTTGTCCAGATACTCTTTTCAAACTCAAACTATACCCGCTCCCTTCAGGTGTCAGGTGTCAAGCATTATTTGCCTGTCCCATAATATATTTCGTTAAAATTTGTTTCATTAAAGTACAGGTGATTTTTTTAAAGTGAAACCAATCTATTATATAATATAAATAAAATACAACAAGAATAACAAAAATTATAATCCCCAATACTTTTGATATAATCAATCCTAATACTGTTATAAGTATAGATAAAACAAACAAATTAATATTAAGTTGATTTTGATGTAATGGAAAGTTATCACGTAAATTACGAATTGACGTAAGAGCACTTTCATAAGACTTTTTATGACTATCATACAACTCACTTGAGATGTGTGGCTTTACTAACGATATAAAATGCAATGCATATATCATCTCGCCTATTGATTTTTTAAACAACAGCAACAGGCCCTTCATTTTTGATGCTCTCATTATTTGACGTTCATCAATATATTCATTCAATTTTTTATGATAATGTATTATTTTCTCTGTATATTGATTTAAAATTTTTTTAGCTACTATATCATTTATCTTATATTTTCCTTCCTCTGTTTCCACAGGCCTCAAAAGCATATCATCTTCATGGTGATGATGAGTATGCTCATGATATACATCTTTTACTACAATAAAAATTTGTTCAGCTAATTTTTGTTTATCTTTGACATTTGAAATTACTTTAAAAAATACAATACCCTCCTTAGTTATATCTATTATTTCTGCTACACTGACATTCTCAAAGTCTATTTTCTCAATTTTTGACTTTTTTTCATTAAAATATAATTTTACCTTTTTATCTTTTTCTCTATTTTTTGCCTCATCATCAAATTCGCGTTTATATGTTATAACATCGCCCTGAAATTGTAAGTGATTTTTTCTCAAAAAAGCATCGACTCTGCGCTTGAAATTAATTTCTGGTGTTAAAATTGGTATCCATGCAACAAAAGACATTTACCATCCTATTATAATAAAAAGGGCTTCATAAATGAAGCCCTTTGATACTAGCAGGCAAAACTAAATTGGCAGCATTCGAAACAATTTTCCCATAAAAGAATTTTCTGCTTTTTTTTCATAAAGGTATCTTTCACCTAACGGGGTCAACCGAGCTGTAGGAGTAATTTTCTCACCTTGCTCGCTCACCTGAAATTTCATACCAAACTTTACCAATCCCGTTAGTCTATACTCTTCAAGTATAGACTCATCATCTGATTTAACAACGCATCCATTTTTATATTTTTCCAGGACGATCAGGTCATCTTTCATAAACTTTACTCCACTATTGAATATACAACAAAGTCTTCACGACTTTTTCTTCCCGAGTTATTGATCAATCACCATCTCCTGAGTAAAAGCATTTTTCCATTCTTTACGGCCTGATATGGCTTGCCTCCAGCTCCACCAATAAATCGAAACAATTTCCTCTTCAAAGTAAACTCAAGTATCCCTGAAAAATTTTTATTCGTAAAACTCGTAGCCACCTGTTTTTTATCCGTTATTTGTCAGGTTTCGTCTTGTTATAAACCGATTTTCTAAAAAATAGGAATAAGGTCGGTGTTTGTCAATGAATAGATCAAAAATTATTAGCCTATCCCCAATTTCCACTTTCTCCCTTCATCCTCTCAAACTCAAACACTCTCCCTTCAGGTGTCAAGTATTATTTGCCTGTCCCAAATTTCCCTTACACCACTCTATCTTTCCCTCAACCTTCAAACCCCATCTTTTCTCAAACTCAAACATTTTGCAACCTCTTCAGCGAACACACACAGGGCTATCGCATCTAAATTCGAAATCCGAATTCCTGCCCTGTTGAATTTTTGCAGGCGACTCCTTTAATTACTTGCATTTCTGGCTGCTCATCTTTATTAAGAAAAACAAACCTGAATACAACAAACCCAAAAAACAAGGACAAAATCATGAAACAAGGCGAATTTAAAGGACTGGTGCGCAAAAGAATACTGGTAACTGGAGGAGCTGGATTTATTGGCTCACATTTATGCCAGAAACTCCTGGAACTTGGCGCGGAAGTTCTGTGTTGCGACAATTACTTTACAGGTCAAAAAGATCATATCCGTCATCTGCATGACCATCCGCGCTTTGAACTCCTGCGCCATGACATTACCTTTCCGTTATATGTAGAGGTAGATGAAATCTACAATCTGGCCTGCCCGGCATCGCCCATCCACTATCAATTCGATCCGGTGCAGACCACAAAAACCTGTGTTCATGGCAGCATCAACATGCTTGGGCTGGCCAAAAGGGTTAAGGCTAAAATTTTTCAGGCATCCACCAGTGAGGTCTATGGAGACCCTGAAGTACATCCGCAAACCGAAGACTACTGGGGACGGGTCAATCCCATTGGCCCCAGGTCATGCTATGATGAAGGCAAAAGATGCGCTGAAACCCTGTTTTTTGATTACCATCGTCAACATGGTGTGGAAATCAAGGTAGCCAGAATTTTTAATACCTACGGCCCCAATATGCACCCCAATGATGGCCGGGTAGTGAGCAATTTTATTCTCCAGGCCCTGCAAAACTTACCCATTACTGTTTACGGAAAAGGAGAACAAACCCGTTCTTTCTGCTATGTGGATGACCTGGTGGAAGGTATCTTAAGGCTTATGCAGACACCAAAAGATTTTACCGGCCCTATAAACCTGGGCAACCCTGTTGAAATCACTATCCTGGAACTGGCAGAAAAGATTATTCATTTAACAAATTCCAGGTCAGAAATCATATTTAAGCCTCTTCCAATAAATGATCCGCAAAAAAGAAGACCAGATATTACCCTGGCCAGAAAGACTCTTGACTGGGAACCTGAAATCCCCCTGGAAGAGGGTTTAAGTAAAACCATTGCCTACTTTGAAAAACTTTTAAGGAGCAGAAGGAAAAATGAATCTTGAATTTGAGCCAAAAAATTGCTGGCAAATTTTTAATGACCCCGAACATTTAAGCCAGATGGAACAACTGGCTAAAGAATATGTGGATTTTTTATCTGTCTGCAAAACAGAAAGGGAAACCGTAAATTTTGTTCGCTCTCAAGCTTTAAAATATGGCTTTAAAGAAGACTTTGCCTCGAGCAAAGTATTTAAGATCCATCGCGGCAAAACCATTCTTCTGGCCCGTAAGGGGAAAAAGCCCCTGGCCAACGGCGTCCGCCTTTTGGGCGCACATGCTGATTCCCCCAGATTGGATCTGAAGCAGCATCCTTTATATGAAGAATGTCAGGTAGCTCTGGCCAAAACCCACTATTATGGTGGCATCCGCAAATATCAATGGTTGTCCAGACCCCTGGCCCTGCACGGCGTGGTTGTAAAGGCTGATGGCACAAAAATAGATATTGTTCTGGGCGAAGACCCTGCTGATCCGGTTTTTACCATAGCTGATCTCTTACCCCACCTGGCCCATAAACAGGTAACCAAAAAGGTCACCGAAGCCTTTGAGGCTGAAAAGCTCAATGTAATCCTGGGCCATAGCCCGGCACGCAAAGAAGAAAAGATGGAAAGTTGTGAAGACAAGAAGATGGGAGAAGACTGTAAAGATAACCCTTGTGCTTCCACTGAAGATGCAAAGCATAAAAACAAAGAAAAAAATCTCATCAAACAAAAGGTGTTAAAATTATTGCATGATAAATTCGGCCTGGTAGAAGAAGACCTGTTCTCAGCAGAACTTATGGCTGTTCCTGCTGGCCCGGCCAGATTTGTTGGTCTGGATAAGGCTCTGATTGGCGGTTATGGACAGGATGATCGCGTGTGCGTGTTTACTGGATTAAAAGCATTCCTGGCGCAGGAAGAGCCAGAATATACGCAGGTACTTATCTTCTGGGACAAAGAGGAAATAGGTTCTGATGGCTCGACAGGCGCC
The DNA here is from genome assembly GCA_913055195.1 of uncultured Desulfohalobiaceae bacterium. Lineage (GTDB taxonomy): Bacteria > Desulfobacterota > Desulfovibrionia > Desulfovibrionales > Desulfonatronovibrionaceae > Desulfovulcanus. Next base: position 3,957 of record CAJXJU010000022.1, read on the forward strand.
AAGTCCCTGTTTTTAGAATATTGTCTTGAGGATATGATTGACGCGTGGGAACCTGAAACAAAGCTAAGAACTGTATTTCAAAATACAAAGGCCATTTCAGCCGATGTGCACGCGGCCATGGACCCGGATTATCAGGAGGTACATGAAAAACTCAATGCCTCTCTGCTGGGGCACGGTCCAGTATTTTGCAAATTTACAGGTCACAAAGGTAAATATGGCGCTAACGATGCCCATGCCGAATATGTGGCCTGGCTGAGAAATATTTTAAATAAAGCAGGTATCCCCTGGCAAATGGCTGAACTGGGCAAGGTGGATATTGGGGGCGGAGGAACTGTAGCTAAATTTCTGGCTATCTATGGCCTGGATATTATTGACTTTGGCCCTGGAGTGCTGGCCATGCACAGCCCGTTTGAAATCACCAGCAAAGCCGACATATATGCCACCTACCTGGCATATAAAGAATTTTTTCAGGCAGAATAATTAAATAGAGCGAGGTATAAATGAGCCTTCAGGCTGTATTTTTTATCATCCTCTCAGCTTTATTTCACATGGGGTGGAATCTTTGCGTTAAAAACAGCCCTCAAAAACAGATATTCATCTGGTGGATGTTTGCCGCCACCCTTGGTATCTTCCTCCCACTGGCCCTATACCACCTGCCACTATGGAAAACCATGCCTCTCCCATCCGTGTTTGCCTGTTTAGGGGCCAGCCTGATGTATTCCTTTTACCAATTATGTACAGGCAAAGCTTATCAAAAAGGGGAATTATCAGTGGTCTATCCCCTGACCAATCTTACGCCCCTGTTTGTTCCTATCTGGGCAAGCTGGTTTCTGGGGGAATATTTAAGTCTTTATGGTATAGCAGGTATTTTTCTCACCACCTTTGGCGCCATCTTACTGCAATGGAATCCAACAAACGCTTTGTCTTCAGAAAATGGGCAAAAAAATAAAAAACCAGTGTTCTGGGCTATTTCTGCAAGCCTCTTTGCATCAATTGGCTCAGTGTTTGACAAAGCAGGGGTAGATAGATTGTCCGGCCCTCTTATCTATCCTTACATCACTTTAATGGTTTTTTTCATGTTCTGTTTTTTAAGCGTTGTCGCATGGAAAAAATCCTCTACTGCTAACATTTTAACAGGAATAAAAAAATTTCCCGGACAAATCTTCTTAGGTGGAATATTTCTGGCAGGCTCAGTGCTATTTTTCCGTTACGGGATGAAAGTCTGTCCCATCAGCTATGCCGTGGCCCTGCGCAAAGCCAGTATGGTGTTAGGGGTCTGGTTGGGCGCTATACTCTATAAAGAGACTCAAGTCGCCCTGCGCACAGTGGCATCTATCATTATTGTCATTGGAATACTTTTGCTAAAGATATAAAAAAATGCCTGCAAAAACCAATTTTTTGCAGGCATGTCTCTCAAATAAATTCGAAATCCGAATTTCGAAATTCGAAACAAATCCGAATTTTCAAATTTTCAAATGACAAAAACTTCTTAGATTACCAGCAGTTAGACGTTTTTAATCCAATGTAAATTTTATGCCCTAAATTTAACTTGACCAAATCTTTTTGTTTAAAATTTTGGTCATTTGGTAATTTGGAATTGTTTCGAATTTCGGATTTCGATATTCGAATTTTTTTGTTCTTATGGGTATTCTTTGTACGTCAAAATTAAAATGCGATTACCCTGACTATTCCCCCAGAACATACATGAAGATAAGGGGAGCTACAATTGAGGCATCAGAGTTGATCATAAATCTCGGCGTATCAGTATCCAGTTTATGCCAGGTAATTTTTTCGTTGGGCACGGCCCCGGAGTACGAACCATAAGAAGTTGTGCTGTCTCCTATCTGAGCGAAATAGGCCCAATAAGGAGTATCCTTTTTCTTCACATCCTGAATGAGCATGGGCACCACGCAAATGGCAAAATCACCGGCAATACCCCCACCAATCTGGAAAAAGCCCACAGGACAGCCGGCCTCTACCTGCTTTAGATACCACCCGGCCAGGTGTTCCATTTGCTCAGTGCCTGTACGCACGCCATGATGATTGGCGATCTTGCCTCGCATCACATCCGCGCAATAAACATTGCCCAGGGTGGAATCCTCAAAACCAGGTGTATAGATCGGTATGTTCTTTTCCATGGCCGCATAGACCCAGGAGTGTTCTTTTGGAATTTGAAAATGCTCTTCAATGCCTGGTGTTTTTAAAAGCTCATACATGAACTCCCAGGGGAATTTCGGCTCGCCTTTGAGAGCAGCCTCACGCCAGTTGTCCAGCAAAATTTTTTCAATGTGAATCATAACAGATTCCGGGATACAGGTATCAGTTACCCGATTAAAGCCCTGGTCCCGAAGTTCCCGTTCAGCTTCCGGGGTCAAATCCCTGTAATAAGGCACCATTTTATATTCTTTATTGCTAAAAAGATTAAAAATATCCTCTTCCAGGTTGGCCGCAGTGGCAGAAATGGCATGTACTTTGTCTTCCCGGATCATCCTGGCCAGAGAAATGCCGATCTCCGCGGTGCTCATGGCTCCTGCCATGGCCAAAAACATGCGGCCCCCCTTATCCAGAAGCTCGCGCCAGGCCCTGGCTGCTTCCAGAGTTTCACGAGCATTAAAATGTTTAAAATTTTCCTCCATAAAAGCGCTTATAGTAGTCATATCTACCCCTCTCTAAGATATATTTCCTGAATCCGTTAAGCGCTTAACCAAGAGTAAAACAAGAATCAACCATAAGATGTCAGGAACAGAAGAAATAAATTGTAAGCTCAGTTTTATAAATCCCTCTCATCTCATTTTTTGCCAATTTTGTATAAAATAATATACAAAAATACCGCAAAAAACAAGAAGAATTAACAATATCGTCAAAACATAGATTCGTCCCTTGCTCGGGCAATAAAAAGAAATGCGAAATAAAGCCAATAATATCAAATAGTTATCCACAAACAAATACAATTCTAAACAGTGACTCATTTCGGCATATCTATTGCTGGTATTTTCTGTATGAGTCAGTCGATCAGCACCTTAAAACTCAAGGTTCTCTCGAAAATAAGTCACGTCATTCACAATGCCCTGGACTTAGAGCAGACTCTGCATGATATATTGCGTATTTTGTCTGAGACCTTGAGTATGAAACGGGCCACAGTTACTCTCATTGACCAGCAAACCGGTCAATTGCTTATTACCGCCTCATACGGTTTAACTCAGGAAGAGAAGAAACGAGGGGTTTACAGATTAGATGAAGGTGTTACTGGCCGGATTTTTCAGTCAGCACAACCTTATTATGTCCCTGATATCCGCAAAGAACCTCTTTTTCTGGACAAAACAGGTTCCCGGGCCATTGAAAAAGGAAGGATTTCTTTTATCGGTGTGCCAATAATCTTGAGTGGCACTCCCATTGGGGTACTGAATGTTGATCGACTGTTTGGGGATGATGTTTCTTATGAAGAAGACATTGATTTCCTTACTGTGGTTGCCACCCTTATTGCCCAGTTCATAAGCCTGAACCAGAAAGTCAGGGCCACGGTTGACGAGCTCCGCAGGGAAAATGTTTCTTTAAAATATCAGTTATCAAGAGAAGCCCGAAGATTTTACATTGTTGGCAAAAGTCACGCCATGCTGGAAGTGGAAAATCAGATCGAGAAAGTCGCCCCAACAAAGGCCACTGTTCTTTTGCTTGGCGAATCCGGCACCGGCAAGACCCTCATTGCCAGAATAATTCACGAAATTTCTGAACGGGCAAAATTTCCTTTTATCAAGGTTAATTGCGCGTCTATTCCAGACAATCTGCTGGAAGCTGAACTTTTTGGATATGTAAGAGGAGCATTTACAGGCGCAGAAGTTAGCAAACAGGGACGATTTGAGGCTGCGCACAAAGGAACGATTTTTCTGGATGAAGTTGGTGAACTGCCACTGGGTATTCAGGCCAAACTTTTGCGGGTCTTGCAGGAAAGGGAATTTGAAAGATTGGGCTGCAACAAAACAATCAAAGTTGATGTGCGTATTATTGCAGCGACCAACAAAAACCTGGAAGAACTTGTTCAAAAGGGAGATTTTCGTTCAGACTTATACTACCGTTTAAATGTTTTTCCCATCTGGGTTCCGCCCTTGCGGGAACGAAAAGAGGATATCCCTGGACTTTTGAATCACTTCCTGCAAAAAGTTGCCAGAGAGTATGACCGCAGACTCAGTTTTACGCCTGAAGCACTGGAACTCTTAAGAAACTATGACTGGCCAGGGAATGTCCGGGAAATGGAAAACCTGGTGGAGCGGCTGGCTATTATGGCTGACGGCAGGCAGGTCGATGTCCCTCTCATACGTCCCTATCTCTCCCTGCAACACACGGAAACCATTCCTTCTGCTCCAGAACCAGGCCCGATAATTGAAGCCAAAACACTATCTTCTGGCCATACTTCTTTAAAAGAACTTGAGAAAAATCAAATCATTGCGGCGCTCAAACGCAATAATTGGATCCAGTATAAAGCAGCGAAAGACCTGGGTCTTACCCAGCGACAGATGGGATATAGAATCAAGAAATTTGGACTTGAGGAACTGGTAGCCAGGGAAAGGGCCAGGGCGAAAAATAAGAAACGCTCTCAGGCCAATCTCCACACCGGAGCATAATTCTTTCCAGAACAACATTTATTCGCCTCGTATGTTTACACCTCGTTCTTTTATAGTGACTAATAGCGCTGTTCAGAAATTAAAACCTGGTAAGCAACACAGTTGCTGTCACCTTATTCCGATCGGTTTGTCATACTAGCAAATCTTTATATTATTTTTTATAACATCTCCGTTCAGCGGTGGATACTCCTCCAGTTGGACTAATTTCTCGTTTTAATTTATCTTTTATCCCCTTAGGATTGCGTCTGCAATCCAGGACGGCATAAACAACAATAGTATCGTTTTCTTTTTGGTAGTAAATAGCATATGGAAATTTTTTGGATAAAAGCCGGTGCTTACCGTAGTGAATGGTATGAATACCAGCGTTGACCAACAATGAATCTATATCTGAAAATATGGAATCTTGAAAATTCTCTCCTAATCCTCTTTCCTGGGCTTCATAAAAAGCTTTTGCAGATGCAATATCGTTATAGGCAGATTCAGTAATTAATATTTTCATAAAGTTTCTCTTAATAACCTTTTGGCATCTTCCCAGTCAATAAGTTGCTCTCTCCCGGTCATGAGTCGTATCTCACGTTCTTTAAGAACATCTTCATGCCAGCGCGGAGAAGGAAAATCAGGCGTATTATGGATAATATCATCCCATATTTTTTCAATGATCATAAATTTTTCTTCCAGAGTCATTTCATTCAAAGGTAATATTACCTGCATGGTTGCCTCCAATTTAAACACTATGTTATAAGATAGATCCTCAATCCGTGAACTTCTGTAACGAGCTAAACCGCCAGCCGAGCACCTGAAAAAATAATTACCATTAATTATCAACCAAAGGCAAGGCTTTAAAAAAGGGACAGGAAAAATTTCTTGACAACTTATCTTTTTTCCCCTAATCTTCCCTCCATCTTAAAAATCACAGGAGGTATCCGCCATGCCACGCATTCCCAGAATGCTGGTCACTGACCAGCCTGCTGTCTATCACGTCATCTCCAGAACCGCCCTCCAGGGACTACCCATTACTGACACTGACAAAGAAGTCTTCCTCAAAATCCTCAAATTCCTGGCCT
>CAJXJU010000023.1 GCA_913055195.1 uncultured Desulfohalobiaceae bacterium
ACCGTAGGGGCACCCCCCAGGGCTGTCTTATCTAAATCCGAAATTCGAATTTCGAAATTCGAAACAAATTCAAATTTTCAAATGACAAAAACTTCTTGGCCTACAGGCAGGTGGATATCTTTAATCCGATGTAACTCTTATGTCTGCAATTTAGCTCTAACTACCTTTTTGTTTAGGGTTTTGGTCATTTGGTCATTTGATATTGTTTCGGATTTCGGATTTCGCAATTCGATTTTTTTTAATAATCACAGTAAGTTAGACATTGTTATTATGAATGTTCTTTAAACGTCAAAATTTAAATGCGATTGCTCTGTACCCCCCTCACTCAAAACTCAAAACTCTAAGCACAATGAGACCGTATCAAAGAAAAAAGCGCTGAAAAACCGTGAATCAAATTTTTTAAGCCCCCTCTGCCAGATTTCATTCTGAATTTTAAATAAATCCAAACGCAGGCCGAGTGTTTTACTCCGCTCCATAATTCTGGTCATCTGCTTCCAATTTTGGTTATAAAAACAATCCCACAGGCCATTCTCGACTTCGCTGGAAATCTTTTGTTGCCAAAAAGGGTTGGCGGACAAAAACTTTTTTAAATAATTAATAAAGTCTTCTCCCTTCTCCTGAAAGAATATATAATGCAAAATCAGCCCGGGAAGAAAATCTTTAACCTGATCAAAAACTTCTGTCTGTCCTTCTTCCCATGGTTGAAAATAAGGGAACAAATCCTCTCCTGACCTTATCAGTCCTCTCCACATCTGACCCTGTTTTTGTCTGGCAAGCTTAAAAAGTAAATATTTCTTTAGATTAGGCCCAAACTCTTGAGTATCTCCTTCACCTCTCTCCGACTCTAAATCAATCTTTTCTTCTTTTAATAATTTTGGCCAGACAATGGTTATCTGTTTCTCTTTCAAAAAAAGCTTTACCCCACTGAAATCCAGTCGCATACTATTTTTTTGTAAGACATGACCAAGGCTGACCAATTTTTTTCTTGTCACCTGATTGGGCTTAATCATGTTTATCCAGATATTTCGTCCATCACCTACACCCGGGTCATTAGAAAATGCCTCTTCCAGAATCTGCACAAATGGCTCTTCAATATCCGGCCCGCCTGACTCCTGCATAAGCTCCATGCTGCGCAAAGCGTTTTTTAAGCTATTTAACGGTTCAATGCGTCCGATATCATCAAAAAACCAGGCGCAACTCGCAAAACTGGCCAGGGCGAATCGCTGCATCTCCAGGAGAGAAAAGGCCAGGTTCAAATCCTTTTTTGAAGCTCCAGGCACTAAATAAACATGCCCAAACTCTTCCTGACTTACTTTACCGCAAAGACACTTCCCATAATCCAATAACGCGCTGTCAGGACTTTTAAATAATTTCCTGCCCACGCGCCTGAAATGTTCGTCCACGTAATACTTGAGATAATTCAAAGCCCTCCGTAAGGGTTTTCGCCAGCTCTGGCGCCAACCAGGATGGCCGCCAGCGGTGCATCCGCAATCATCCTGCCAGCGCATAAGCCCATGAACGCAACTCCAGGAGGTTTTCTCCCTGATCCTTACTTTTTTTTGCGGTGGATTGCGATGAAGATAAGAAGCCAGATTGACCAGTTTGATGGCATCCCGATTTTTCAGGGCCTGCTCAATAACATAGGCCAGGGCCATTTCACCAAATTTAAAATGATGACCATAAGACTCTCCATCTGTGGCTAAAGTCAAAAGCCCACCTGAATGAGCACTTACTATTTTCTGCCAGAATCTCTCACCATCCCTTAAATAATTATCAAAGGCCACTCCATGCGATAAAGAACCATTATAAAAAAAGACTGCTATACTCTGCCCTGAGGGCAAATTAACCAGATAGGGTATAGATGTATCCAGGCTCGTCTCATCTACCGAAATCCAGTTTTCACTATCAAGATCAGCCACAGCCATAGCCTGCCTGGGAGCAAGAATAGTAAACTCAATTTTTGCTCTGGCCAGAGCATCTAAGGTAGGAATATCCACGCCGGTTTCCGGCAACCACATACCCTGTGGCCTGCGTCCAAAGCGATGCTCAAAATCTGCTATGGCCCAGGAAATTTCAACATCCCTATCGAGATCAGTGGTTAAAGGCATGATTATATGATGATAAGCCTGGGCCAGAGCATTGCCATACCCGGATCTCTGGACACTTTTCCTGTCACCCTCAATTAGCCGGGCATAAACCTGAGGAGCTTTATCTTCCATCCAGGTGAGGAGAGTTGGCCCAAAATTAAAGCTAATCCATTCATAACAATTGATGATGTTAAAAATTTTTCCCTCTTGATTCAGCCTGCGGGCAAAAGCCAGCGGTTCATAACACTCCCGCGTAATCCGCTCATTCCAATTGGCAAAGGGCGCTGCACTACCTTCTGGCAACACCTCATCCAGCCAGGGATCAAAACGCGGTGGTTGATAGAAATGGCCGTGAATGCAAAAAAAATTAAAATTATTCATATTAGATCCACCCAAACTTCTTATCTCTTGCCTTTTAAAAAAAATCAAGGCAAACTTTAAACAACTATTTTTCAGCAAGGAGAACAAATGGGAATATTAAGCAACAGCCTTAGCCTGACCAGATATAAAATCGTGGGCAATGTGCCAGACTCTCTCTGGCCTGAAATTCAAACCAGATTGCTCAAATTTTCTTTTCGAGATATTGATCACACAGCAGACGAACGCAGTTTTGGCTGGGTTTGCTTTGATAATATGCTCGATCCTGCCTGGCAAACAGCTCCTCCAGAAAAGGGAGAATATCTTGCCTTTGCCCTTAGACTGGATACCAGACGGTTGCCTGCTGCCGTCTTAAACAAACATTTTCAGCTTTTTTTAAGCGATTACATGGCTGATCTTAAGAAAAAAGGAATACAAAACATTTCCAGACAGAAGAAAAAAGAGCTCAAGGAGATGGTAAAGGCACAACTAATGGCCAAAATACTGCCTGTGCCAGCCTATTTTGATGTAGTCTGGGACATGGGGAAAAATATTGTCTATTTTGCCTCAACAAGGCCCAAGATTCTGGAATTATTTGAGGAACTTTTTGCCAGAACCTTTGAACTACACCTTGAACCTCAGAATCCTTTTTTTATGGCACTTAATATTCTTGGAGAAGAACAATTATCAAAGCTAGAAGCATTAGAACCCACTCTGCTGGCATTGTAAAAATTTACATAAAGGACTTATAGGAAGATGGGCGGGAGAAAATTATATGCTTGAATTTTCAAAAAAAGTTAAAAATTTGTTTTTGATAAAAACAGCCAGGGAAAACCGGGCATTATCCAAGGATTTTGACATAGTTGAAATGCCCATTGAAGGGGTTGTGGCCTACTGGCTCTCACTGAAAAAAATTCTGGGAAACAAAAAAAATAACACGTTACTGGAGCAGGAAATTAAAAATACCTCCGAACCTTATGTCAAACATTTACTTGAATTATTAAATACATCTCTTAAGCCCGAACAAATTGCCAGGTTTGCCGCCATCAAAAAAAAGACCATACTCAAAGACTTACAGCGCAAACTAATACTTATGTCTATTTCTATTCTTGGAATGAGCACCAATGAAAATCCTCAAAAAGTCCTTTTACGTATTATATCCAAATTTCCCATTTCACCAATCTATGAACAACAGGTCTTTGAGGCCGCCCAGACCATTGTGAATAACCTGAATCAAAAAAATTTAAACAAGGATAAATTCTTTAACATTGATCACCGACTCAAGATTGAGTCGCTCATCATTAATCTGATCATTTATAACATGCTTGCCCGCCGTAAAAATCACCAGGAACTCACCAAATTTTTGCCTTATATCAGATCATTTTACTTTGCCGAAGGGCTATCCTTAATTATAGATGGGTTTGATTATGATTTTATTAAGTATCGGTTGAACTTACAAAAAAAAGAAATCCTGGAGCATACTGAGACCAAAATGGATTTATCCGCAGATCTCTGCGTAGGCATAAAATTAAATCTTGCCTACGCAGAGCTGCGTACAATTGCCAGATCTTATTTACTCTGATCGACCTGCTCTTCTACTGGCTTTTCCATTATTTTTACAACCTTCTGGATTACTGGCTCCCTGTATTGTCCTTTAAAGTATAAACACTTTGTAGGACAACTGTCCGCACAAATGCCGCAATAAATGCACGCAAAGGGATCAACCTGCCAGATACCTTTCTTTTTATCCACTGTAATACAGGCAGCAGGACATTTACGCGCGCAAATGCCGCATAATTTGCATCCTGCTATATCTATATCCAGTTCTCCACGCACATTTTCAAAAGGCTCCCGCTTCTCTATGGGATAGAGCCTTGTGGCGCTCTTAGAAAAGAGATTCTTTAATATGGTTGGCGTAAAATGAAGCATAATAACTACCTCACGTTTTATAATTATCTTTCTGTGCAACTGATACACGGATCAATGGAAAGCACAACCACAGGGACATTTGCCAGTTCCGTTCCTGGCAACATGGCCAGAAGGGGCGGAATATTGGCAAAAGTAGGAGTGCGGATTCTTAGCCGATCCAGGTGCTTTTTGCCTGATGCCCTGACGTAATAAAGCAATTCACCCCTTGGCTGTTCGCTGCGGGTAATAACCTCTCCTTCTGGATTGCCCTTTACTTTGACGTTAATTTCACCCTCTGGCAGTTTATTGATGGCCTGACGAATCAAATCAAAAGATTGTAAAACTTCTCTGTAGCGAACTTTACACCTTGCATAGGAGTCGCCATCATTTTCCACAACTGGCTCGAAATCCAGCATAGCATAGCCAGAGTAACCGGTTTGCCTTACATCCTGGGCTATGCCACTACCTCTTCCTGTGGGCCCACACGCTCCCAGTTCATAGGCCTTTTCCCTGGTCAAAACACCCTGGCCTCTGGTTCTCTTTTGCACTGAATAATCATCCAGAAATACCTTGCCCAGCTCTTTATATTCCTTTTCAGCATCGTCCAGAACACTCAAAATCCACTGACACTGCTCAGGAGAAAGGTCACGACGCACGCCGCCAATAACATTTACCGAAATAATTACCCTGTTGCCCGCTGTTGCCTCCATCACATCCATTATCTTTTCCCTGATGCGCCAGGTCTGCATAAAAAGGCTTTCAAAGCCAAAACCATCTGCAAAAAGACCCAGCCAGAGCAGGTGGCTATGAACCCTGTGAAGCTCAGACCAGATAACGCGCAACAGATGTGCTCTGGGAGGCACTTCAATATTCATCAAGGCCTCAATGGCCTGGGCATAAGTTGCTGCATGAATACAACTACAAATGCCACATACCCTTTCCACCACCTGAACCAATTGATGAAAATCCTTTATATCAGCAAGTTTCTCCAGCCCACGATGGATGTATCCAAGCTGTGGCACAGCCTCTGTTACTATCTCATCCTTTGTGGTGAGTGTCAGATGTATCGGCTCCGGCAGAACCGGATGCTGAGGGCCAAAAGGTATTACAGTTGGGGCCATTATTTCTTCCCTCCGTCTTCTTGTTTAATGCTCATGGAACAATAAGGTGCCCTGATCCCTGCTTCTTCGTCCAGATACAAATGTCCGCCAAAACTAAGAACCAGGTCTTTAAATTCAACGCCAAAATGATCCTGAATCTCGTTTTCAATGAGAAAAGCGCAAAAATAAATACCAGAAATGGACTGCAAAGGTGTGTTTTTATCCATCTGGACGCGCAGGTTGACCGTTTTAAAGTCTTTGTCAAAATGATAAATTATCTCCAATTTGTCTCCAACCTCAACAGGACTCATTGTCACCAGACGATAACCTTCATTTTTCAATCTGGTAACTTCATCCAGAAGCCTGGAATCTTCCAGTGTTGTTATATTTCTATCTATCATCTTCTTGCTCCACACAGTTTTTTAGATTTTCTGACTTTTCTGCCAGAATGCCCAATGCTTTTACAACACCGTCAATTATTGCCTCTGGCTTGGGCGGACAGCCAGGCACATAAACATCCACCGGAATTGCCTTATCAACACCACCTAAAATATTATAGGCGTCCCGGAAAATACCTCCTGTATTGCCACAGGCGCCCACACACACAACAACTTTTGGATCAGGCATCTGCGCATAAATATTTTGCAGGACATGTTTATTGCGATTATTTACCCCGCCTGTCACCAATAAAATATCAGCATGTTTAGGATTACCGGCATTAATGATGCCAAAACGTTCAACATCATAAAGGGGGGTTAAACAGGCAAGGATCTCAATATCGCAGCCATTGCAGCTACTGCAATCATAGTGCAAAAGCCACGGAGATTTAATCCTGGATTTTTTGATCAAATTTTTAATAGCTTGCATTGCAAACCTCTTTCTCTATTTTTTTATTACAAAAGTTAATTCACAAACCTATTGGCATATAAAAATGCAATATTAAAAAAGGCCAGAGAAATGCCAACGCCCCAGACATAAGTCAACATCCAGCGCCAGGTTGCCCTGGTGACCAGATTATCAACAACTACTTCAGCCGCATAAGTAACAATCAACAACAACAAAAGGCCAATCCAGCTGGTGCTCCAGAACAAACCACATATACCAAGCACGAGCATAATTTCATACCAGTGGGCAATTTCAATCAGGGCCAGGTGAGGGCCTGAATATTCAGTCAAAACCCCTTTTACTATTTCCTGATGGCCATGATGCGAAGTTGAAATATCAAATGGCGACTTGCGCAATTTAATGGTCAATGCAAAACCAAGCACCAGATAGATAAGTGGCAAGCTCAAAAAAATAGGTCTGGGATAGCTTAAAATATCATCAATCTTAAAACTGCCAGTCACAAAATAAATGCTTACAAAGACCACAATCAAAAGAGGCTCATAAGTAAGCATCTGGATCAGCTCTCTCTGTGCCCCAATCTGGCTATACGGTGAAGGCGTAGAAGATGCGCCAATGGCCAGAAAAACTGAGCCAATTGTCAAAACAAAGAAAATCATCAATAAGTCTGATCGCAGGGCAAAGAGCAAAACAGAACTCACTGCTGAAATAAGATAAATCCAGGCACAAAACACCTGCGTGCCATTAACCATCATTTTACTTTTGCCCAACAATTTAAAGACATCATAAAAAGGCTGCAAAATAGGAGGCCCATAGCGTCCCTGCAACCTGGCAGTCAGTTTCCGGTCAAGTCCGGCTATCAATCCTCCCAGCAGCGGAGTCAAAATAACAGCTAAAATAGCTATTATAATATTGGATACCGTAAACATCTCCTTACTCCCTTATAGAAAATTATTTTTAAAACACACCAGCCAGGCTAACAATTATAGTGCCAATGGCAACAAGATTAATGCCATAGACAAGCTTGTCTTCGCCTATGTACTCGACAAGATAAAAATTGCTCGCAGTAAAAGCAAAGAATTTACCCAGAGGTCCTTTATGACCGTATTGATCTTCCTGAACAGCACCTATGCCAGCCATATAAGGAGCAACATAATTACATGTTCTGTCTTTCCTGACAGCTCTCAATGACCAGACAAGCCCCAGGATAAAGATAAAAAACAAAGGATAAATGGAAAAAGCTCCGATTTCGCTGCTAAATCCGCCCTGAGAAAGCAAATAAAAGCCTTTTTGATAATAAAGACCAACAACCGGCGCTACCACTGTGGAATAAATGGGAACAACAAGAAGGCTCAAAATAAAACCCAGAACAGCAAGAGGCAGCAAGGCAACGCTGATGAATAAAGGCTGACTTTCAGATTGAGGAATGCTTTCCTGGCTGTTGCAAAGAATAAGACCTGCCCACCGTGCCCAGAAAACAACAGTAAAAGCACTGCCCAGGGCCAGCATTATAACGACCATTGGGTTATGGGCTGAAGCCTCTATCACCATCCATTTACTTAAAAGCGCACCAAAAGGGGGGAGAAACATGGTGATCATGCCAAAAACCATAATAATGGTTGTTCTGGGCATACGGCCAAAAAGTCCGCGCATGTCCTCTATCATCCTGCTGCCAATATTTTGCTCTACATAACCCATGCACATGAACAGAAGCCCTTTGGCCACAGCATGGAAAAGAATAAGCAAGATGCCAGCGGCAATGGCTGCTGGTGAACCAATACCCGCACACGCCACAATCATGCCCAGGTTGGCAATGGTTGAGTAAGCAAGTATCTTTTTGCCATTTTTCTGGCTCAAAGCCAGAGTAGAAGTAGCGATAAAGGTAAACGCGCCAAAAAAGGCCAGATAAGAAGAAAATAACGTGCCATGATAAAGGGGGGCCATGCGTAAGATAAGATAAACTCCGGCATTGACCATTGTAGAGGAATGCAACAGCGCGGAAACAGGTGTCGGCGCGACCATCGCACCGGTTAGCCAGCTCTGAAAAGGCACCTGAGCGGACTTGGTGAATCCAGCTATACATAAAAGCGCCATAACAAATAAAATTCCGCTTCCCTGAGCATTTTTAAGCAAAGCTGTAATTTCCAGGGGCAAATGATTAAGGCTCAAAACAAAAAGGCCGAAAACAAAAGCGGCTCCACCCAGGAGATTCATCCACAGGGCACGACGTGAATTGGTCCTGGCCTCTTCTGTGTCATCATGGCCAATGAGCATAAATGAACACAGGGTGGTAATTTCCCAGAAGAAATACATCCACAACAAACTGTTGCTCAAGACCAGCCCATTCATGGCACCCAGGAAAACAAGCATAAAAAAGAAAAATCTGCCCTGTCTTGAACGCTCAAGGTGCAGATGTTCTTCATGCACCCGCATATACTCAAGGGCATATAAGGCAATCAATGAGCCAACAATAGAAACGATTAAGACCATCATCAGAGAAAACTGGTCCGCAAACAACGGTGCAACTTGCGAACCTTTGTGCATCAGCTCAACCATGGCCAGGAAGAGCAGTTGCACAATCGTCAGCCAGATAATGAGCCTGTGCTTGAAATTAAAGCCCAGATACAAAATGTAAAACAACAGCGCAAAATCAAGGGCTGCAATTACAAAATTGAGATTTATACCGCCAGCCGAACCAGACGGATCCAGGTTAAATGGGCCATGCCCATACATAATCAGGGCTATGGCTGACAGCCCAATGGCGCTGGCCACAACAACCACTTTTCGCCACGCAGCCAGATTTAAAAGAGCAAGACATCCAGCCAGCATGGGAAGCAGAATACTCAAACCTACCAAACTCTGCCAGTTCACTTAAGAACCCTCCTCTTAAAAAAATTAAGATTTTAGGAGACAAACAAAATCAAAAGATTAAAACAAGTGCTTCAGACGGACACCTTTAAATACTTTTAAACTAATTCTAAAGTCAATTTTTATTCCCTCTGTCACCATTCTTTAGGTCAGCGGTATTACCCACCACATAAACGGCACATTCCATAGACAATCTGTAACATGCTAAAATTAATAACTTTTTTATATCCCGCGTTTTCTTTCAGGACATAAAAATTTGAATCCGAACCACAACTCTCTCACATTTCAACCAAAAACTCTTCTCAAAATCTTATTCATCCGCCCTTGACTTAACTATCGCAAATTCAATATATGTAACTCAACTTGCGGAGTTCCGAAAGTTGAGAAATTCGAAATCCGAATATCGAAATCCGAAACAAAT
>CAJXJU010000024.1 GCA_913055195.1 uncultured Desulfohalobiaceae bacterium
AGCTGCCAAAATGATTAGAGTCATTGAGATGGAGGCGCAGGAAAAGGCAGCTAAAAGAGCGCGGGAAATTTTGGCCACAGCGGTGCAAAGATATGCTGGTGAATATGTTGCTGAGCATACTGTTACAGCGGTTGAGTTGCCCAGTGAAGATATGAAGGGCCGAATTATTGGTCGTGAGGGTAGAAATATCAGGGCGCTGGAGGCAGCAACTGGTGTTGATTTGATTATAGATGATACCCCGGAAACAGTTGTTTTGTCGGCATACAGCCCTTTAAGACGTGAAGTTGCACGCCAGGCCCTGGAAAGACTGATCAGTGATGGCCGTATTCATCCGGCCAGAATAGAAGATATAGTGCGTAAAGTAGAACAGGAGATGGAAGTCAAGTTGCGAGAGATTGGTGAACAAGCTACCTTTGATGTGGGCGTACATGGAATTCATCCTGAGTTGGTGCGGCTTCTGGGGCATTTGCATTACCGGACCAGTTTTTCCCAGAATGTGCTTCAGCATTCGCTGGAGGTGGCCTTTTTATGTGGAATTATGGCTGCAGAACTGGGAGTTGATGTGAAAAAAGCCAAACGCGCAGGGCTGCTTCACGATCTTGGTAAGGCGGTGGATCATGAGGTAGAAGGACCACATGCATTGATTGGAGCTGATCTGGCCAAAAAATATGGTGAGTCCAAAGAAATTGTTCATGCCATTGCCGCACATCACGAGGATGTTGCGCCGTCTTCCATCCTGGCTGTATTGGTTCAGGCTGCGGACAGTTTATCAGGAGCAAGACCTGGAGCAAGAAAGGAACTTCTGGAGAATTATGTCAAGCGTCTGGAAGAGCTGGAGAGTATTGCTACCAGTTTTGAAGGGGTAACCAGAGCATACGCAATTAGAGCAGGTCGTGAGCTTAGAGTCATGGTTGATTGCGATTATGTGGATGATGATAAGACATACCTTTTATGTAAAGATATTGCTCAGAAGATCGAGGACAACATGACCTATCCAGGTCAGATTAAAGTGACCGTAATCAGGGAAAAACGAGCTGTAGGTTATGCTAAATAGGTGTTGGGGGGAGGAAATGTCAGTGGATATTGAAAAAAGTTTAGAGCTTATCCGTCGTGGGAGTGTGGAGATTATTGATGAAAATGAGCTTGTAGAGAAGCTGAAAAAGAAAAAAGTCCTCAGGGTCAAGGCCGGTTTTGACCCCACTGCTCCTGATTTGCATCTGGGCCACACCGTGCTCATTCAAAAGTTAAAGCACTTCCAGGAATTAGGCCATCAGGTCATCTTTTTAATTGGTGATTTTACTGGAATGATCGGCGATCCAACAGGAAAATCCGAAACCAGAAAAAAATTGAGCCGTGAAGAAGTTCTGGCCAATGCCGAGACTTATAAGCGCCAGATTTTCAAAATTTTAGATCCGGATAAAACAGAAATTGCCTTTAATTCAAAATGGATGGATAAGTTCAGTGCCTCAGATTTTGTAGAGTTATGTTCTAAATATACTGTAGCCAGGATGATGGAAAGGGATGATTTTGAAAAGCGGTTTAGAGAAAACAAGCCCATATCCATCCATGAATTTCTCTATCCTCTGGTTCAAGGCTATGATTCAGTGGCCTTAAAAGCAGATGTGGAGCTTGGAGGCACTGACCAGAAGTTTAATCTGCTGATGGGCAGGACATTACAGAGGGAATATGGACAGGAGCCTCAGGTCATATTGACCATGCCTATATTAGAGGGGCTGGATGGGGTTCAAAAAATGAGTAAGTCCCTGGGTAACTATATAGGGATTGAGGAGCCTGCCAGGGATATGTTTGGCAAACTTATGTCTATCTCTGATGATCTCATGTGGCGTTATTATGAACTTTTGTCAGATAAAACCATGTCTGAGATTGAACAGTTGAAAAAGGGGGTTAAGGAAGGGACAGTTCATCCTAAAAAGTGCAAAGAAGACCTTGCCCTGGAAATAACAGCCAGATTTCATGGCAGGGAAGTAGCTTTAAAAGAGCTTGAGGCCTTTAATCAGGTGTTCGCGAAAGGTGGTCTGCCTGAAGATATGCCTGTATTTAAAGTAGTTGCAAATGATAAGAAGAGGCTCGTAGATATCCTGTTTGAAAGTAAACTTTGTGCTTCCAGAGGTGAGGCCAAAAGGCTTTGTAAGCAAAATGCCATATCCATCTATCAAGGAGAAAAGATAACCAATCCAGAGCATGTATTTGCGCCGGGGGAATATGTGTTGAAAGTAGGTAAAAAAAGGTTTTTGAAGTTAGATGTTAAATAACTCAACTTTCGGAGCTGCGAATTTTGAAACGAAGTTTTGGCTATGGGGAAGGAGTAAAATAGGTGAAAGAATTTTTTCATAAGATTGTTATTCTGGCCAGGATGGTCAAAATAGAGCATTCAGTTTTTGCCCTGCCTTTTGCCTATATTGGCCTTTTCTGGGCAGCTCGCGGTTGGCCTGGTCTAATGAAGTTTCTGGCCTTAACCGTGGCCATGATTGCTGTGCGATCTTATGCTATGGCGTTTAATCGGCTGGCAGATTTGAAGTTTGATCGTTTGAATGAGCGTACTCAGGATAGACCTCTGGTGAGCGGAGAAATTAGTGTTGGAGCAACTGTGGTATTTATTTTATGCTGCGGAGTGATTTTTGTTGGTGCGTGTGGACTGCTGAACAGGGTATGCCTGTATTTATCGCCCATAGCTCTGGTGTGGTCGGCCATTTACAGCTATAGCAAAAGGTTTACCTGGTTGTGTCACTATCTTTTAGGTTCGGTTTTAGCACTTGCCCCCATTGCTGGATGGATTGCATATAAACCAGAGTTTAATCTGGTTTTTGTTTTGCTGGGGTTGGGCGTTATGTTCTGGGTAGCTGGATTTGATATTCTTTATGCAGCCCAGGATGTGGATTTTGACAGGAGCCAGAACTTAAAATCAATTCCTGCCAGATTTGGCCTTGAGCCTGCTTTTGGATATGCAGCTTTTAGCCATGTAAACACTGTTATTTTTTTTGCTTTGGCTGGTCTCGCTTTCGGTGCCCAGTGGATTTATTTTGTGGCCTGGGCTATTGTATCTCTTGTATTAGTTGTAGAGCATTTTATTATTTCACCGCATGATTTGAGTAGGATTAATCTTTCGTTTTTTACGTTAAATGGAATAGTGTCTATGGTGTTATTAGCTGGTGTGTTGGGGGATTTGTTTTTCAAAACCCAATAAATCTTATGGGAGCTTATAATGCATGATAAATTTCCAGAGTATCGGGGACAGTTGCAATATTTTTGTTTGGGATGCGGAAAGAAATTTCCTGCGGATGAACTTTAT
The DNA here is from genome assembly GCA_913055195.1 of uncultured Desulfohalobiaceae bacterium. Lineage (GTDB taxonomy): Bacteria > Desulfobacterota > Desulfovibrionia > Desulfovibrionales > Desulfonatronovibrionaceae > Desulfovulcanus. The sequence goes on from CAJXJU010000024.1 coordinate 3,311, forward strand.
TATACCTGTCCTGAGTGTAAGGGGGTTTTTCTGCTTGAAGACACAAAATTTGACCAGTTAAAACAAATACCAGGACACAAATGGCAGGAGATTTTTGATGAGCGGGCCAGGACAAAAAAGAACGCTTTAAGAGGGATTTTTCGTTATTACGAGCTTATTGCACCGGTAGTTGAAGAACAAGATATTGTATATCTGGGCGAAGGTAATACTCCTATTATTGAATCAAGCCCTGCTTTGACAAAAATCATAGGTCAGCCACTGGCTTATAAAAATGACGGGCAAAATCCCAGCGCATCTTTTAAAGATAGGGGCATGGCGTGTGCATTTAGTTATTTAAAGTCTTTGATACGCAAATATAACTGGGAGCATGTATTAACTATTTGTGCCTCTACTGGCGATACATCGGCTGCTGCTGCTTTGTACGCTGCCTATGCAGGAGACAAGATTAAGTCTGTGGTTCTTTTGCCACAGGGCAAGGTAACAGCACAACAACTGGCACAGCCTCTGGGCAGTGGCGCTCTGGTGTTAGAGATTCCAGGAGTATTTGATGATTGCATGAAGGTGGTGGAATATCTGGCTGATAATTTTCGGGTGGCTCTTTTAAATTCCAAAAATGCCTGGCGGATTTTAGGGCAGGAGAGTTATCCTTTTGAAATTGCCCAATGGTATGATTGGGATCTTAGGGGTAAGGTCATTTTTATGCCCATAGGCAATGCTGGCAATATTACTGCCTTGATGAGCGGTTTTTTAAAATTGAAAAAATTAAATATTATTTCTGAGTTGCCCAGGATTGTTGGGGTCCAGTCCAGTCATGCTGATCCGGTTTTTAAATATTATGCTGAGGAAAAAGAAAAGCGTCAGTTTGTGCCGGTAAAAGTAAGCCCCAGTGTTGCCCAGGCAGCCATGATCGGCAATCCTGTGTCTTTCCCAAGAGTAAAGGCATTGGTCAGTGAGTATGAGCGAATTGGTGGGCCAGGTGTTTTTAATGTCGTACAGGTAGAAGAGCAGGAGATTATCGAAGGAATGCTCCTGGCCAACAGGCATGGTCATATTGCCTGTACCCAGGGCGGAGAGTGTCTGGCAGGGCTTATCAGGGCTAAAGAAGCAGGTCTTATGGAAAAGGATGAACTGGCTATTCTGGATGCCACAGCACATAGCTTAAAGTTTATTGGCTTTCAGCAAATGTACTTTGAGGATTCATTCCCACCGGATTATGAAATCAAACCCAAAAAGGAATTTATCAATGCCCCCAGGCTGGTCTTGAGCGAGGACGAAAAAAAGGATTTGCCAGGCCAGGAGTTTACTCTGGAAGCTGGTAAAAGGATCGTGGAGATGCTGGGGCTTAGTAAAAAGGAGATATAAAGTTCCAGGCACATCTGGCAAGTCAATTCAGGTTGCTAACGACTGTCCCGCTACTGGCAGATGCACCTTGTTTTTGAGGGTTGCAATGTATGAAGTGCCTGTTGATATTTATTCCATAAGTATTTTTAAGACCAACTTGTTATGAGCATTTTTTCACAATTTCCTTGACATCAGGAAAAAGTTTTTGCTAGTTTTATGACATATTTTTTAAGTAAAAGGACTCAATTTTCTGAACACCTAAAATGGACAGACAATATGGTTGATTATGAGAAAATTAACAGTCCGTAGGTGCTCGGTGCGGATTTCGTATTTTTCAACTTTCGGAACTCCGAAAGTTGAGTTACTCATTTTTGGCAGTTATTTATAGCTTTCTTTGTCCGTTGTTTTATTCAGAATAAGATTTGATAAAATTATTAATTTTTATCACGCTAACAATATAATATTTTTTATTTAAATTTTATCTAGAAAATTTAGAATAAACTGTCAATCCTCTGAAAAAATTTGAGAGAAATTATAGATTTTTTTGAAGTGAAATATTTTTTCTGTGGATCAGGAAGGCTGGTGCCTTGTTGTAACTGACTGAAATTGTTTGGTTTTTTAGTGTTCATGTTGATAACTATTTTCTTGACCATAAGAATGAAAAAAAGTTATCCTTCTCATAAAAAAGAGGTAACGGAAATAATATAAAATAAGTTAAAATAATGAATAATATGAAAATTTATGCAGACACATCAATTTTTGGCGGAGTATTTGATAAGGAATTTTCAACTCCTAGTAAAAAATTTTTTCAACTGGTTGATTCAAAACGAATTACTCTTGTCACATCTGCTGTTGTAAAAGCCGAAATAGAGTATGCTCCTAATAATATCCAAATATTTTTTGAGAGATATGCAAGTATTTCTGAAATTGCTGATATAGACGAAAGAGTTTTAAAATTACGAGATGAATATATAAAAGCTGGTATTGTAACAAAAAATTCTATGGATGATGCACTTCATGTAGCAATAGCAACACTATCAAGATGTGATATAATTGTAAGTTGGAATTTCAAGCATATTGTACATTACGACAAAATACCCAAATATAATGCAGTGAATATTCTTTTTGGATATACGCAAATAGATATATTTTCTCCGTTGGAGGTAATTGATTATGACGAATAACGAACCAAAGTGTATATTATTAAAACGAAAAGGAGCGTCTCGTATAAGAAAGATTTTAAATGACAAAAATTTTGAAGAAGAATTATTATTTTGGCAAAACCAGACTGAAAAATTAAAAAAAGAATTTAACAAGCCATTTCAGCGGACGGCTAACCGCCGCCGCTGAATTTAGTGTTATACGCAAATTAAAAAAATCAATGTGAACTAAAATGTATTATTTGTATTTTGCAACAGGATTGGCATTATTAATTTCTATTATCGTAGATAGAAAAAAGACACTTACAGCGATTAAAATATCCTATAAGAAATTTATCAATATTATACCTGCATTTTTAACAATGCTCATTCTTGTTTCAATCGTCCTTTTTTTTATACCTGATAAGATGATCTCAGATTATTTGGGGAATAACGACAAGTTTATTGGTGTCATATTAGCTTCCTTTTTTGGCTCCATAACATTAATGCCAGGGTTTATTGCCTTTCCGCTATGTGGCATTCTGCTAAAAAAAGGCGTGAGTTATATGGTATTATCAGCTTTTACTACAACTTTAATGATGGTAGGTATTCTTACCTATCCGGTAGAGAAGGAATATTTTGGAGTTAAAGTGACCATAATAAGAAATGCAATTAGTTTTTTTATAGCAATTATTGTTGCGTTATCAATCGGGTTTTTCTTTGGTGAGTTATTATGAAAATGCAAAATAAGCACATCAAAGCATTGGCGATAGCAATTTATTTTGTATTTATTGTTAGTTCTTTTGTGATTGGGTTTAAACCAGGAAAGCAAATAGGACATAATTTTCTTTCCTTTTCCATTGAGATGTTGAAGCTATTACCCTGTGCTTTCATTTTGATTGGTTTGTTTGAAGTGTGGGTAAAAAAGGAAAGTGTTGAGAAACATTTAGGAAAAGACTCTGGAGCGATAGGCTATGTCTGGGTTATACTTCTTGCAGGAACTACCGTTGGAGGATTATATGTAGCTTTTCCTGTTGCGTATTCTTTGTTTAAAAAAGGAGCGAGACTCTCTTTTATTTTTACATACATTGGTGCTTCTGCAATTTGCAGGGTTCCAATGACAATCTTTGAATCTTCGTTCATGGGAATAACGTTTAGCTTGATAAGACTTATTGTTTCCATACCGTTGGTTATTTTAAGTTCTGTATGGCTGGGGAATTATCTTGAAAAGAGAAATTACAGAATAATGGAAGGAAAATAAAAAGCGTATAACAAATTACTACACTGGATTTTTACTTCGCTGCGCTCCGTAAAAACCAGTGAGTTCAATCGTTAAGATAGGAAAAATGAAAAATAAGAAGACAATATCAACATTTCAGTCAATAGATAGAGAACATAGTGAACAGAAAATATCACCATTTGGTCATTTGTTTAGATTCATTGGTTGGTGGTTTGGATTTACTGGTCTTTACGCTACATTTGTTGTTTGTCCTTTCTGTGGACAGCAAGGGTGTCCCGTAGGTATGGCATCAGCAGGCACTATCGGAGCTTTCTTTGCGTTGTGCGTTCAAGACTGGAAACGATTTTTCGTATTCATCAGGCAAAAAATAAAAAGAAAAGAAAAATCCTAACAAGTCAATGCACCTGACCTTTTCCCGCCGCTGCGCTCTGGGAAAAAACAGGTGATTTCCAACGTTAGAAATAAAAAAATAAACAATAGAAAATAATAAAGGTGGGAGGAAAAATGCAAAATAAAGTAATGATAGGATATTGCGGATTAGTTTGTTCTAATTGTTGGGCCTATCGGAAAAGTAAATGCGATGGTTGTTATAGTGAAAAACCAATGTATAAAAATTGTCCTGTAAAATAATGTTGTATAGAAAAACAATATACAACATGTGCAGAATGCACTCAATATGTTGATTTAAGAAAATGTAAAAAACTTAACAATTATGTTGCTAAAATAATAGGGTTTATATTTAGAACAAATAAGATTAAAAATTTGGAAAGGATTAGGGAAATAGGATTAGAAAATTTTAGAGAAAGGATAAAACAGAATATTATCTAACAATCCTTTTCAGATACTGTGAAACAACTGACAAAAAATAAATACAAAAAATAGAAAATTTCCTAACAAAGCTTTCCACCCGACCCGCCATACGGCGGGCAGGTGAACTTAGGCGTTATAATAAAATTAAAATAAAGTATATGGAGAAATGACGATGAATGTATGACCTACATTGATGGAACTTGGGGAGCGCTTAGTGAAGCTTAGGAATTCTTTTCGTGCCCAAAAAGGCGGTTTAGGTAACATTACTGCCACTACTGAAGAAGAGAAAGCATGGTTAGAATGGGCACGGGATAATTCTGATAAATTTAGAGAAGAGTTAAATGAACTTATTGAATTGTTTGATAAAATAATTGGCTGAAATTGTTGCATTGTCCCAAAAGAAAATAAGTTATTGGAGTTGACCAAGTCTATGTACAAAACGAGTAATATCGAAGCCCTGTGTAGGGAAAACCGTGCGTAGGATGCTGTGAGGGAAATTAGGGACATGCAAATAATGTTTGATAAGTGTTTAGGTGGTTGAGAATGAGGAAAAAATTGTTTAAGAGTGCGAAAAAGAGGTTGAAAATTTGTAAAAAGTGGAGATAAGAGTCACCTGCAAAAAGTAAATTTTTCCGTGCGGGGACAGGTGAACAGCGATAGCGAGCGTTGTGGCGGTTGTAACCATTTGAAATTATTAGTTGTTCGCCTGTCCCCGCTAGCCGTAATTTACGAGTTTCGACTTTTTGCAGGCGACTCTTTTATTAATTTTTCTAATAAGATATCCTCAATATTTCTTCTGGAATCGATTATTGTCAATATGTATACTGTCTTATCTGTTACTCTGTCCATCACCCTCCAGGGTGGAATAATTAATTCTCGATAGATTAATATTCCTTGTTTCTCTAATTCCGGGATATAACGACCACGATAGGGAGAAAAAGTAAGTGCCTCTACTTTTTCTTTAATTTGAGCAAAAAGCTTTCTTGCTGTAAGAGGACTGTCCTGAGCGATATAGTCAATAATTTCTTCTAGATCGTCAGCAGCAGATCTAGTCCATATTACTTGAAATTTCTGTCCCTCATTCATTTCAACTTTGCTTGCACCTTCTCCATAACTAAATTATTGGGCACTAGAACTTTATTTTTTATTTCATCCTCGGCCAGGGACAAAAGCTTTAAAATTCCAATGGTGTTCCTCATTTTTTCAAAGCTTTCTGGGTCTTGCAGAACGGCCCGTGGCTCTCCATTTTGTGTTATTATTACAGGACGATGCGTCTCATTAATTTGTTTTAACAAATCTGCCGCCCTGGATTTCAAATAACTAATCGATTTAATATCTGTGGATATATTCATTTCATCACCTCCAGTCTTTGTATGGTATCAAATTTAGACTGGATGTCAACGTCATTTTGAGGCTAACCCAGGGGTATCTCATCTAAATTCGAAATCCGAATATCGAAATTCGAAACCACAGCACCAACCGAGCACCTAACAAAGGTCTTGTTCACACGAAGATTTGAAATTTGCCATGCTTAGGTGCTCGGTTGGTGCTGGGCACGGC
>CAJXJU010000025.1 GCA_913055195.1 uncultured Desulfohalobiaceae bacterium
CTGGCGATTTAAGCCAATGCGGATCGTTTCCTGAAAACTGAATACACTGACAATTTGACTTTGTAACTGACTGAAAATATTGAACATTTTTTTAACTCAGAAAGTTGAGGTATTTAATTTTTTTTAAGTCCATCATCTGTCCCCGCTTGCCCTGTTGAATAAGCTCAACTTTAATTAACAGGGCAAGCGGTAATTTGTTTTGTAGGCGACTCAATTACTGATTTTGCAAGGAATAATTCACCAGGCTTCCTAACTTCTCAACTTCTTATCTTCCTTCCTTTAAATCTAATGATGTCCTTCCTTTTGTCCTTCTTTGATGCGGTAAATGGACACAGCCACAATAACGATAAAATAAATGAAAATAGCGCCTACTCCGAACATCCCTTCGGTTGTGCTGTGGGACATATTGGTCAACAATTCAATAACGGTTTCCATTGTTGTTCCTCCCTGGCTTATGTGTGTTAAATTTTTAACAACCAATTAATGTCACAGGCCGGCAAAAGTCAATTATTTTTTTGATTTCAGACTAACCTCGAACTTAAAAAAGTGTTCAGCGGTTTGGGTTATCACAAAAGTTCACGGATTCAGGCTCGAACTTTAAAAAAAGTATCTCTTTGAACAGGCCTGAACCCTGCTTTTTCAATAAATTTACAAAGGTTCTTGATGGTCAAGCCTCTGGGTGTGTCAGCGCCAGCAGCATGACCAATTTTTTCCTCAACTATGGTGCCGTCAAAGTCATCAGCGCCGTACCACAGGGCCAACTGCGCGGCCTTGATGCCCGCAAATACCCAGTAGGCCTTGATATGGGGGATATTGTCCAGAAATATTCTGGAGATGGCTATCATGCGCAAAAAGTCCAGGCCATCCGGTCCCTCTGCCTTTAAATTGTTATTTGCAGGCTGATAAGGCAGGGGAATAAAGCATAAAAAACCACCTGTTTCATCCTGGAGATTGCGCAAAGACTCAAGATGATGTAAGCGGTCTTCCCAGGTTTCAATGTGCCCGAAGAGCATGGTGCAATTGGTAGGAATGCCCAGATTATGGGCCTTTTTATGGATATTCAGCCACTTTTGGCCGGATATTTTTTCCGGACAGAGTTTTTGTCGTAAAAGAGGATCAAATACCTCGGCTCCGCCACCTGGCAAGGCATCCAGGCCGGCTTCGTGTAATTCCTGGAGTACCCTGGCAGGTGATAAGTCGTATTTGTCCGCCAGAAAGGCTATTTCAACAGCGGTAAAGGCCTTTATCTTTACGCCGGGCCGGATTTCTTTAATGCTTTTCAGCAGCTCTAAATAATATGAGTAAGGCAGATCAGGGTTTAGCCCGCCCACAATATGGACTTCCTGGATAGGTTCATTGATGCGGCTTTTGATTGCTTCTTTTATCTGGTCTATGGAATAGGTGTATGCACCGTCCTGGCCTGGCCTTTTACTGTATGCACAGAAGCGGCACGCATTCTGACAGATATTGGTATAATTAATATGTTGATTATAGACATAAAAGGCCTGATCAGCATATAATTTAGTACGTATCTGATAGGCCAGACGGCCCAGCTCATGAATGGATGCGGCCTTAACAAGTTGCAGGGCTTCCTTTAAAGAAATTCTTAAGCCTTGCTTTGCCTTCTCGATAATTCTTTGAGTGTCATTCATAAGTAAATATCCATTGAGGACCCAAAATTTGTTCCTTGAAAGTAAGTTTACCCAGAATTTTTTCTACCAGAGAGAATTTTTCTGGCGGACCTTCTACCAGAGAAATTTTGCCTTTAATTCTGGCTAATGAGCGTAATATCTCCAGAGCTTTGTCAAATCCTCCCAGCTCATCCACTAATCCGGCATCTTTGGCCTGACGACCGGTCATGGCCCGGCCATCGGCCAGTTTTTTCACTTGCTTTATATCCATATGACGGCTGGCAGCTACATCATTTACAAATTGTGCGTGAAGGTCATTGACCAGGGTTTGAAAATATTTTTTTTCTTCATCAGTTAAAGGACGAAAAGGGGTGCCTGCGTTTTTGAGCTTACCACTGGTAATTGTCTGCTCTTTGATACCTATTTTTTTCATTAACTCAGCAAAATTGGTAAGTTGTGCTTTGACTCCAATACTGGCTGTTAATGTTCCGGGGTTAGCCACAATTTTATGCGCTGCGCAGGCAATATAATAGCCTCCAGATGCTGCAACCGCTCCCATTGAGACCACAACCTTTTTCTTATTAGCTAAACGTTTTAGGGCAGAGTAAATTTCCTGCGACGGACCAACAACGCCGCCAGGAGAGTTAATGCGGACTATTACCCCAGCGATAGAGTCATCGTCGCGAAGCTGATTGATCCATGATGTGATTTTTCTGGAGTCGGTGATGAGACCAGTAATATTGACTACCCCTACTCTGGTAGCAAAAAAACTTCTTAAACCTGAAGGACTAAAATAAGAATAAAAAACGGCCATGGCCCCGATAATCAGGACCACAGCCGTTAAAATTAATCCAAAGCCAAAAAGCAATGGGTGTTTTTGACTGAATTTAAGCTTGTTCTCCATTATCCTGTTCTAGTTTCTGGCGAATAAGTTCACCCAGATTGCTTCCAGCAGCAGCGCTGGATTTGTTTTTAAAATCCTGTGCCCGTTTTTTCTCTTCTTCTTCCTGGAACTGCTTGATAGAAAGTCCAAGCCTTCTTTCATCCGCACTGACATGGATGACTTTGGCCCGAATTTCCTGACCTTCCTGGAATACTTCTTTGGGATTCTTGATTTTTTTACGGCTCATTTCTGAGACATGAACCAGCCCTTCAATGCCTTCCTCTACCTCAACGAACAGGCCGAAGTCAGTAATATTGGTGAGTTTTCCAATTACAGTAGTTCCAACTGGATAACGATCAGGAACTTCCAGCCAGGGATCTTCGGTGAGTTGCTTGATTCCCAATGTGAATTTCTCATTTTCCTTATCTACAGTAAGAACTTTGGCCCGGACAATGTCGCCAACTTTATACAATTCCTTAGGATGACGTATTTTTTTGGTCCAGGAAATGTCTGAGACATGAATGAGACCGTCAATACCATCTTCTATGCCGATAAACAGGCCGAATTCAGTGATGTTTTTGATGGGAGCTTCTAAGATTGTACCTTCAGGATATTTTTCAGCCACTATATCCCAGGGGTTGGGATTCACCTGCTTCATGCCCAGAGAGATACGCTTGCGCTCTGCATCCACACCTAAAATGACCACCTCAACTTCATCGCCAACCTTGACCATCTGTGAAGGATGACGCAGCTTCCTGGTCCAGGACATCTCTGAAATGTGCACCAGACCTTCAACTCCGTCGCCCAATTCCACGAATGCTCCGTAGTCCACCAGATTAGTAACTTTTCCTTTTAGTTTTGTGCCTACTGGAAAGCGTTCTGTAATATTTTCCCACGGATCAGGAACAAGCTGTTTCAGACCCAGAGAAACCTTTTTTTCTTTCGGGTCAAAGCTAATTACTTTTAATTCGAGCTCATCGCCGAGCTGGACCATCTCTTTGGGGTGCTTAATCCTTTTCCAGGACATATCTGTTATATGTAGTAAGCCGTCAACCCCGCCTAAATCAATGAATACACCATATTCAGTGATATTTTTTACCTTTCCTTTTACTACCTGACCTTCAGCCAGGGTAGAGAGTAGCTCTTCGCGCTTCTTTTCCCTTTCTTCTTCCAGCAACACGCGACGGGAGACAATGATGTTGCTCCGACGGCGATTGATTTTGAGAACACGAAAATCAAATTCCTGGCCGACCAGGGCGTCCATATCTGGCACCGGTCTTAAATCGACATGTGAGCCAGGCAAAAAGGCAATTATGCCACCTAAATCAACGTGATAACCACCTTTGATGCGTTTTATGATGCGAGCCCTGATGGTGCCGTTTTCTTCCATGAGCTGTTCCAGCTCATCAAGGAGTTTAAATCGCCTGGCACGTTCATAAGAAAGGGTGATGGCGCCCTCAACTTCATCTTTGGATACCACATAGACATCCACTTTGTCGCCTTCCTGCACTGTCAGATTGCCATTGCTGTCCTGAAATTCTTCCACAGGAATTTGACCTTCGGATTTGAAGCTGACGTCCACAAGGACGTAATTTGGTGTGATCTTGACAACTTCACCAGAAATGATGGAGCCTTCCTGAACTTCATCAAAGTCAGAGTTCAAATATTTTTCTAGCTCAGCTTCAAAGTTCACCTCCATGTCAAAATTAGGTTTTGTTTCCACCATGTTGTTTGTGTTTTCCATAAAAACCCCCTAACACACAATAATTTTCCAGAGTCCTAGCAGATAGGATGGTAGATGGCAATAAGTATTTTAACCTCCTCTTCAAGCAAGCGCTACCAGATCGTAAGTTTTGGCTTCGTGGATGATGGCGGAAACTATTGACCCGCTATGGACGTCCGGGCCGCTGATGTAGGTCAGGCCATCAATTCCCGGGGCCTGGAACCAGGTTCTTCCAACAAACAGCCCCGGCCATTCAGGGTGTGCTCTGTCCACCAGTACATCAATGGTTTCTCCTTCATATTCTGCCAGGATTCGGGCGCTAATTTTTTGTTGCATTCTCATAATCAGATCCTGGCGTATTTTTTTCTCCTTATCTGGAATCTGGTAAGGAAGAGTGGCCGCTTTTGTGCCCTGTTCAGGGTAATAAGGGAATACGCCGAGATGGTGGAAGCAGCTGCGTTCTACAAAATCGCAGAGGGTCTGGAAGTGTTTATCTGTCTCGCCTGGATAGCCCACGATCAAGGTGGTACGGAGGGCAGCCCCGGGTAAATAATTGCGAATGCGATCAATGATTTCTTGAGGATTTCTGGCAAAGGGTCGCCCCATGGACTTTAATATCTGGGGATGGGCATGCTGCAAGGGGAGATCAAAATAAGGCACAAAGGGTTCCCCGCAACCAGCTAAAAATTTGAGCAAACTCTGGCTTAGTCCGGCCGGATAGAGATACATAATCCTGAGCCACTTCAGTCTGGACAGGGATAAGAGTTTGTCTAAAAGTGTCCTGAGGCCATATTTGTAGCCCAGATCGCGTCCATAGGCAGTGCTGTCTTGCGCTACAAGGATGATTTCCTTGGCTCCCTGGTCCAGAATAAATTTAGCCTCCTGCATAACCTGGTCGAGTGGTCTGGATTTGAGCCGGCCCCTTATGGAAGGGATGGTGCAAAAAGAGCATTTATTGTTGCACCCTTCACTAATTTTTAGATAAGCAAAGCTCTTAGGGGTGGTTAGGAGCCGCTTTATAGAGTCACCCCTTATATCCCTTGTGTCCAGCGCTTTTGCGATTGTCTGATGCAGGGACAAATCTGGTGTGTTTTTGCCCTTTCTGTTAGAAGATTCGCCTGGGGGGACAGACGAACAGCGATAGCGAGCGTTGGGCAGGGGCGTATTGCTATACGCCCCTACCATTACCCGTTCTCCTGTCCCCTTCAGAGTTTCGACTTTTTGCAGGCGAATCTTAAAATGTCGGAACACAATTTCAGGTAATTTAAACTGGTACTTGATAGGCAGAAAAATATCCACTTCAGGGATTTCTCTTTTTAATTCCTGCCCAAAGCGGGAGACCAGGCAGCCGGTAACTACCAACAGAGGATTTTGGCTACTTTCCTTAACTATTTCTACCATTTCAAGGATATTTTGCAGGGATTCCTCAATGGCCGGCTGGATAAAGGCGCAAGTATTTATGAGGATAATCCTGGCTTTTTCCGGGCTGTCAACAACGCGGCAAAAATTTTTTACCGATCCCAGCATATTTTCTGTATCCACCAGGTTTTTGGGACAGCCAAGGCTTATGGTGTAAATGTCCAGCACGTTCATACTTTTCTTTTATTAACTTTTTATGTACATATCAAAAGATTTGCGCATTACCGTTCAACCAATACATTAATAAACGAGGTAAAAAAATTATGCATTGGCCGCATAAGGACCTTTTGGATGTTTCTCAGTTATCAGTCGAGGAAATCCGGCATATTTTCGAGACGGCTCGCCATTTTTTGGAAATTAACCGCAGGCCAATAAAAAAAGTGCCTACTTTAAAAGGTAAAAGCGTGGTTCTTTTTTTTGCCGAGCCATCTACAAGGACCAGGACTTCCTTTGATATGGCCGCTAAACGCCTTTCAGCAGATAGTTTCTCCTTGAGCAAGTCGGGTAGCAGTCTGCTCAAAGGAGAGAGCCTTAAAGATACTGCCCTCACATTGCAAGCCATGAATCCGGATGCCATTGTGGTCAGGCACAGTTTCAGCGGGGCAGCGGAGTTTCTGGCTAAAAATTTGCGGTGCACAGTGATCAATGCCGGTGATGGCTGGCATGCTCATCCTACCCAGGCTCTTCTGGATGGCTTTACCCTGACACAGGTCTGGAAAAGCTTTGAAGGAAAGGAAGTGCTTATTCTGGGGGATATTGCTCATAGCCGGGTGGCACGGTCTGATGTTGACCTTTTGACCAGGCTGGGTGCCAGGGTGAGGCTCTGCGCCCCTAAGACTCTGCTCCCTTATAATGTAAAAAAATGGCCGGTGACAGTATTTACTGATTTAGACCGGGCATGTGAAGGTGTTGACGCGGTTATTTGTCTAAGACTTCAATTGGAGCGTCAGGAAGCCGGGCTGTTGCCAGATTTGAGAGAATATGCCCGGCGTTATGGGCTTGGACGTAAACACCTGGCTCTGGCCAAAGATGATGTCAAGATTATGCATCCAGGTCCCATGAACAGGGGCATTGAAATTTCGTCGGAACTGGCGGACGGGGATCAGAGTTTGATTCTGGATCAGGTGGAGGCTGGCGTGGCAGTACGTATGGCTATCCTTTTTATATATTTATTAAGGGAAGGAAGATAGGAAGTTGGAAAGACAGAATTAGGCTGGTAAAAATAAGGAGAGGATGTGATGCAGGCAGATTTAGTGATTAGAAATGTGGTGTTAAATGGGGAACCAGGAGACCTTATTGTCCAGCAGGGCAGGATTGAAGAGTTTGTGCCTGGAGGGACAGAGAGTGTTCAGGGAAAAGAAGAGTTCGACGGTCAAGGGTTTTTTCTTTGGCCCAGTCTTATAGATGTGCATGTGCACCTGCGTGAGCCTGGATTTGAATATAAAGAGGATATTAATTCCGGTCTAAAAGCAGCCATTGCCGGAGGATTTGGCCAGGTTATGGCTATGGCCAACACCAATCCGGTCAATGACTCTGCATCAGTGACCGAATTTATGCTTGAACAGGCCAGGAAGTTTCATCCTCATGGACCATTTTTGCACCCCATTGGTGCTTTGACCAGAGGGCTGGCTGGCAAAGAATTATCTCCTATGGCTGAATTGGCCCGGGCTGGTTGCAGGGCCTTTTCCAATGATGGTTTGCCTGTAGAAAATAACGAACTTTTTCGCCGTGCTGTGGAATATAGTTCTGACCTGGGTTTAAAAGTCATTGATCATTGTGAAGATGTTAGTTTGAGTGAGGGCGGGCTAATGAATGAAGGCGAAATTTCTTCGTATCTGGGTCTGAAAGGTATTCCTGTAGTGGCGGAAAGCCTGCAGGTGGCCAGGGATATTCTTATGGCTGCATATCTTGATACACCTATCCATCTGGCTCATATCAGTTGCCGCCAGTCCGTAGAACTCATTGCCTGGGCCAAACAGAAATCCATCCCCATTACAGCGGAGACCTGCCCCCATTACCTTGTCTGGGACGAAAGCCGTGTCCAGGGCTATAATACCCTGGCCAAAGTCAATCCTCCTTTGCGAACCAGAGATGATGTTCTGGCCTTGCAACAGGCTGTGCGTGAGAAAGTAATAGATGTGCTGGCAACTGACCATGCCCCACATGCCGAATTTGAAAAGGATGTTCCCTTTGGTGAAGCGCCCAATGGCATTTCTGGTCTGGACACGGCCCTGAGTCTCTGCTTTGGCCTGGTACTGGATGGGGTTTTTGACAATGATGATCTAATCCGGCTTTTTGTAAACGCGCCATCTGAAATTTTTGATCTTGAGGCCAATACATTTCAAAAAGGGGATGTGGCAGACTTTTTTCTCTTTGCTCCAGAGGCAGAGTGGGAAGTCAGGCCGGAAGCTATGTTTTCCAGAGGCAAAAATACTCCAGCCCTGGGGCAGAAATTAAGGGGCCGGGTTATGGCTCATTTCTTACGCGGGCGTTTGGTGTTTGAGAGAGCAATATAAGGGCGCAAAATTTTGTGCCCCATGATGTGCCCGTACAGACGCGGGAACGGGGAGAGGATATTTTGCTGCTGGCCAGGTATTTTTTGCAAAGAGCTAGCGCTGAACAAAAGAAAAATGTGTATGCATTTACTCCTGAGGCCGAAGAAAAACTTTTGAATTACACCTATCCAGGTAATGTCCGGGAATTGGAAAATATTGTTGAGCGGGCCGTGGCCCTGGAGATAGGAGAGAAAATTATCCCCAGATCCATCTTTTTGGATTAATTGGAGAAAAAGGAGAAAATAGAGATGAAACCATTTGAAAAATGTCCAATTTGTGGGGAAGAACTGATAGAAAAGGAAGTAGAGAAACTTTTGCATGGAGGCAATCATACAGCTATTGTATATGTCCAGGCTGCGGTTTGTTTACATTGCGGAGAACGTCTTTATAAACAGGAAACTGTCAGATATTTTGAACAAATTAGAAATAAGTTAAGGCGCCAGGAAGTATCAGAATTTTTTCATTTAGGACAATTTTTTGCAATCAGAAGACAGGACGATAATTTAAAATTGAGTGAATAGAGTCGCCTGCAAAAAGTCCCTTTTTGAGTGTATAATTTTATTCATTAAATTTCTTATAGGCAGGGTAAACATTATGCCTACTACAATTTTTTACTCATTACGTTCTAAGATTTTTATTGTTACATTATTAATAGTTCTTATCCCTTTAATTTTTTCATATCTATTTTTTTATGATTGGATCAATGATTATACACACAGAATTATTAACAACTTATTGTGTACTCATCTTACAGTAAATGAGCATTGCTTTATAAATCATCTTGATCGATTGCAAAGCCTTACAAGGGCGATATCTGTTGATAATACGATTAAAATGACACTTAGATTAAGGGTTCTTGCTCAATTACGTAAATATTTAAATCAGTTAAGATTAAAAAATCAAATACCTTTTCTTATGTTGGTAGATGCTGATGGAACTTTATGTGCAATATCTCCGGATATTTTAAAGACGAATTGTGCCTTAAAACATCCTCTGGTACAATCTGCTCTTAACGGCATTGCGCTGGCTGGCCCATTGAGAGAAACAAATAAGGTTTTGCTAAGGTCTTTTGGAGTTGATGTAGATAGGCAAAAAAAAAATATTGGCACTGGAAGCTTCTTTTCCTGTGAAAGTTATGGATAAAATAATAGGAGTTGTTCTGGCT
>CAJXJU010000026.1 GCA_913055195.1 uncultured Desulfohalobiaceae bacterium
TGGAATATTTTCTCAATCCTATTTTATAATTTACTGAAAAAATTGAACATTTTTTTCAAGTCAGAAAGTTGAGTTACTAAAATGAACCGATATTACAGCCTGGCAACTTATCTCCGCGCCCGTTTTGGACAACGGGTCCAAAAAATTCCCTTAGACGCCGATTTTTCCTGCCCCAACCGGGATGGCACAATTTCCAGGAATGGCTGTATTTTTTGCAACCCAAAGGGGTCAGGGACTGGACTGGGCGCCAGAGGTTTAAGCCTGGAGAAACAATATTTATTCTGGCAAGAAAAGTTTTCAAAAAAATATAAAGCCAGACTGTTTCTGGCCTATCTTCAATCATATAGCAACACCTACGGCCCGTTAAAAAAAATTGAAAACATGCTTAAAAGGCTTGAAAAGCTACCCGGGCTAGCGGGCTTATGCCTTGGGACCAGACCTGATTGCCTGGACAAAGATAAATTAAACCTTTTAGCTTCTTACCCCTTTCAGGAAATCTGGCTTGAGCTTGGTTTACAAAGTTCCAACAACCACACTCTGGAGATTATTAACCGGGGCCACAAAGCTGAAGATTTTGCATGGGCTGTTAAGCTCGCCCATAAAATGGGCATCAAAACCTGCGCTCATGTCATTGCTGGCCTACCCCAGGAAACAATGAAAGATTTCCTGCAAACCATTAATTTTTTAAACGACCTGCCCATATCAGGCATTAAAATCCATAATCTCTATATTTGCAAGCACACCACTCTGGCCAAACTCTGGCGGACAGGGGCTTACACGCCACTAAGCATGAACGAATATATTCACTGGCTCGAACGGGCCCTTTTTTCACTCAGGCCAGATATTGTTATCCACCGTTTAAATGGCGACCCGGCCAGAGGCGAACTCCTGGCTCCAGACTGGGCCAGTTATAAACACATCATTCTGGAAAAAATCAAGCAAACTCTGACTGACAAAAATCTCTGGCAGGGCAAAGCCTTACACCCCAATAGTATTCCACCCTGGTTTGGAGGAAGTTGAGAAGATAATTGGGAAAATAAGAAGTTGAGTAATTAGAGATGGAGTATGAAATTTTTACCAATTCTTTTTTCACCCTTAAAGTAACCTGGAAAAAAGGACAGATTTATTCCACCAGCATAACCAAAACCAGAAAACAAATAACACACAGCCTTTCACTATCCTGCTCTCACCCTTATTCCAGGAATATCGCCCAAAACATGGCCAACTATGAGATGCAAAAATCAGTAACATGGTCTGATGCGCCTCTTTTCTGGGAACGAGTTTCACCATTCTCCAGAATAGTTTTGACAACCTTGCTGACACGGGTTGCCTTTGGCCAGATTGTTACCTATAAACAACTGGCTGGGATGTGCGGCAGACCAAGGGCCATCAGAGCAGTAGGACAGGTCATGGCCCACAACCCCTGGCCTTTGCTTATTCCCTGCCATAGAGTGATCTCCCAAAAAGGATTGGGTGGTTATGGGCCGGGCCTTGAATTAAAAAAAACGCTCCTGCGGTTGGAAGGAGTAGAATTTGCTTGACTAAGTCCATTTTTGAGTTTAATTTATAAAATTACTTTTTTGGAAGGAGCGAGAAAAATGAAAAGAACTTATCAACCAAGCAAAATTAGAAGAAAAAGAACACATGGATTTTTGGTACGCATGAGGACAAAAAGTGGACGCAAAGTAATTAACAGAAGAAGGGCAAAGGGTAGGAAAAGATTAGCCGTCTAACTTTTCCCAAAAAATTTAAGATCACCAAACGGCCCCTGTATCTTGCATGTTATTCCAGGGGCCGTCGTTATTTTACAGCACATTTTGTTCTCTTTGTCCTTCCACAGAACCTGGGGCATTGGCGACTGGGTATTGCGGCCAGCAAAAAAATTGGCTCCGCAGTAAAAAGAAATCGCCTCAAAAGGCTAATCAGGGAATCTTTCCGCCTGCATCAAAAAGAAATAAATGTGAGCGCTGATTTTGTTGTTATACCCAAAAAAACAAGGGATTTACATAAGCTGAATTTAAAAACAGTGGAACAGGAACTCACTGCTGCAATTCATACTATTCAGAAAGATTTGTTAAGCGGGCTTCAAGCCGTTACCAAAAACCATCAATAACCATGCGAACTTTTTTTATTTTTTGTATCTCACTATATCAAAAGTTTATTTCTCCCCTCTATCATCCATGTTGCCGTTACTATCCTACTTGTTCAAATTATGCCCGGGAAGCAATAGTGCGTCACGGAATTTTGAAGGGATTGATCCTTTCCTTTTTGCGTATTTTAAGGTGTAATCCTTTATTTTCAGGGGGATTTGATCCTGTCCCTGATAAACTGACAATTTTCAGGAGCAATAAAGTCAATGGACAATAAACGTGTACTTTTAGCTGTTGTTCTGTCACTGGCGGTTTTAATTGGCTGGAATTTGCTTTTTCCGCCTGTACCTCCAGTTCATCAAAAACAGATAAAAAATGCCACAACCAGACAATCTCAAAATTCAGTCTCAACTACTGTTCATTCCCAATCTTATGCACAGACAAAGAGCGAAAACGTTTTTAAATTTAATCCGGCCAGAGGGCAAAAAATCACCATTGAAACCCCGTTGTACAGGGCAGTGTTCAATTCTCAAGGCGGAATTTTAGAACATTTTATCCTTAAAAAATATAAACAAAGCATAGAGCCAGATGCCCCGAATATCGACCTGATCACACCAGAAGCCCTGCATAAGGGCCCGCTGGGTATTGTGTGGAATAAAATACCTACCTGGATCAAAGCGGAATGGTCAACGAACGGCGGTGATAAACACCTGGCTCCTGGACAAAGCCATACTCTGAGCTTTGTGGGCAGGTTGGGCAATCTGGAACTTCACCGCCAGTTAACTTTTTATGGAGATTCTTATCAGATAAAAGAAACTCTACAGCTGATAAACTTAACCTCAAGTCCGGTCCAGGGGGAATTCTCTTTTATCATATCCAGTCCGGGCCTTAGCAAAGAAAATAATCGGTACAACCGCACCCGCATAGCCTATTTCAATAAAGATGGCCTGCATGAAGAAAGTGATAAAGATGACCTGAAACCTGGCCTTAAAATCGAACCGCCTGTTCAATGGGGGGCCATTACCAGCAACTACTTTCTCCTGAGTCTAATTCCTGGTGCTACTGATATGACCTTCAAGGCCAAACTGGAAAAAAATATCTATCGTCTTGCCCTGAGTCAGAATATCCAGATTGCGGCCAATATTCCGGCCCAGATTTCATGCACCTATTACCTTGGCCCCAAAGATGAAAAATGTTTAAGTAAGGCCCCGGGTAATCTTCAAGCAGCCATTCATTATGGCTGGTTTGACATCATTGCCAAACCTTTAATCAAGATTCTTAACTTCTTCTATAAATACACAGGCAACTACGGTGTAGCCATCATTATTCTGACTATCATCATCAAGCTCTTGTTCTGGCCACTCTCGCAAAAAAGCTATAAATCAATGAATCAAATGAAAAAGTTGCAGCCCATGATGGCCAAAATCCGTGAGAAATATAAAGATGACCGGCAAAAGATGAATGAAGAGTTAATGCGGTTGTATAAGACTTATAAAGTCAATCCCGCGGGCGGTTGTTTGCCCATGTTTATTCAAATTCCTGTATTTTTTGCTCTTTATCAAGCGCTTTTAGGGGCGATTGAACTTCGCCACGCCCCGTTTATCCATTATCTACCATTTACCGACATGGTCTGGCTGGCAGACCTTTCGGCGAAAGACCCATTTTACATTACCCCCTTGATAATGGGCGCAACTATGTTTATCCAACAAAAAATGACGCCTGCACCAGGGGATCCAACCCAGGCTAAAATCATGCTCTTTATGCCTATAATATTTACATTCTTGTTTATGAATTTTCCATCGGGGCTGGTGATCTACTGGCTGGTAAATAACATTCTCTCCATTGCCCAACAATGGTGGATGCTCAAAAAATCGTAAGTCAAGAAAGAATAACAACGCCCGGTTCTTTTAATTAGCTCAGGCTCAAACAAAAAAGAGTGTAGAGTTTAAAGTCTAAAGAAACTATCAGCTATCTGGCAAACTCTTAAATCCAAAAAAATCTTAATTTAACTCTAAACTCTGCGCTCTAAGAGTCGCCTGCAAAAAGTCGAAGTTCGCAAGTTACAGCTAGCGGGGACAGGCGAACGACTAATAATTTCAAATGGTTGCAACCGTTACAACGCTCGCTGACGCTGTCCGCCTGTCCCCGCACGGAAAAATTTACTTTTTGCAGGCGATTCCTCTAAGCAACGATTCGTTGATCTAAAATAATGTTTGAGCACAATTCCCAACCTTGCTTGTGGGCAAAGGAGAGAAAAAAATCTAATCTTAGGTTGGGAGACTACCTGAAATAATCTAATCTGCTCTTTGAAAATATGTATAACCGGGCCAATACACTTGAGTGAAGGAGTTAGCATGGACGAATTTGTGGAATTCTCAGGTAAAAATGTGGACGAGGCCATAGCCAGGGCTTGTGAACACTTTCAAACTGATCGCGACCAACTGGAAATCGAAATTATTACTGGCGGTTCATCAGGGATCTTTGGATTGGTGGGAGTGAAAAAAGCCAGAATTAAAGCCAAAAAAAGAAACAATCTGCGTGAACTTGAACTATTAATTAAAGACATTATTGCAAATCTGATCAGGCCTATGTCCCCCAACCCGGAAATATTAATTGATTTGCAATCAGAACCAATTCTGGTCACAATTAAAGACAAGGAAAATTCCGGGTTAATTATTGGTCGCGACGGTCAAACGATTGCTGCCTTGCAGTACGTTGCCAACAGGATCATCGCCAAAAAATGGCCAGGAACGTCTCGTATCCAGTTGGACACCGGAGATTACCGGCAAAAACAAAATGAAAGGTTACGAAAAACTGCCATCTATCTTGCCCAACAGGCAAAACGGGCAGGCAGGATCATGAGCACACAGCCTTTAAGTTCTTATCACCGCAGATTAATTCATCTGGCATTGCAAAACGATTATGAGGTTCAAACTAAAAGCAAAGGTGAAGGCTCCATGAAAAAAGTACTTATTATACCCAAAAAAAGGAGGCGAAACAAACCCTTTAGAAATAACAGGGAAACGCATTATTAAACGACCAAAGAAAAGGCGGAGAATGTTTCTCCGCCTTTTCTTTGTACGCAGAATCACACACCCACACAGATCATAGACACACAAACAGACAGACACACACACACACAATATGTACCAACCAGATAAAAAGGACACTATAGTCGCTATAGCTACTCCCCTGGGTCCAGGCGGAGTAGGTATTGTGCGTTTAAGCGGAAAAGATAGCTTAAACCTGGCCCTGCGGCTCTTTACTTCCGCTAAAAACAATTTTCAGGGTGTTAAGCCTTATCGGTTGCATCACGGCTGGATCAAAGACTTCCAGGGCAGAACTTTAGACGAGGTCCTCTTAAGTTTCATGCCTGGACCAGGTTCTTATACTGGTGAAGATGTAGTGGAAATCAATTGTCATGGAGGTCCGGCCATTTTACAATCCCTGGTGGATGCCCTGATCAAAATGGGGGCCAGACCTGCTGAACCAGGAGAATTTACTTTCCGGGCTTTTCTAAACGGTCGTCTGGACTTAACCCAGGCTGAAGCTGTAGCCGAAATGATCACAGCTCCTACCAGAGCCTCTATTTCCCTGGCCCAGACTAAATTAAAGGGAATGCTGGGACAAAAAATATCAGAGCTGCGCTCAAAACTGGAAAGTTTGCGTCAGGATCTGTGCGTGGCAGTGGATTTTCCAGAAGAAGATATAGAATGTCTGCCCAGAGAGCATCTGATCCAGAAGGTAAGAGATTGTGTGGAGGAAATTGACGAATTAATCAATAATTATAACCAGGAACACATCTGGCAAGACGGCGCACTGGTTGTTCTGGCCGGCAGGGTAAATGCTGGCAAATCCAGCCTGCTCAACGCACTATTGGGCCGGGAACGGGCCATTGTCACCGATATACCCGGAACAACAAGAGATTACCTTGAAGAAAGCATAAATTTACAGGGACTGCCAGTGCGGTTGGTGGACACCGCGGGCTTACGCAAAACAAATGATATTGTGGAAAAGGAAGGTTTTTTACGTGGCCAGGAATTAATCAAAAAGGCAGACCTGTGCCTGACTATCATTGACTCCCGGCTTGGCCCCGGCAGCGAAGACAGAGATATTCTAAAAAAAGTTGCCGCGGAAAAAGTAGTCATTGTGGCCAACAAAATGGACTTATTGGACGAAGAGCCTGATTGGACCAATGAGTTTAAAGAAAAAAAACTTGACCTGATTTTTATCTCTGCCAAGTATGGCCAAGGCCTTAAGGAACTGACTACTCTTATCCGAAAAAAAATCATCGGCCATAAAAAAGAACCAGAACCAGGCCGACTTGTTCCTAATTTGCGCCAGAAAAACAGCCTGCAAAAAGCCAGGGACGAGCTAAACCTCCTGATAGAGGAAACAAAAACAGAGCTTCCCTATGATCTTCTCGGCACTCGTCTTGATTATGCATGTACACTCCTGGCCGAAATTACTGGAGAAATCACCCCGGATGACGTCTTGAACAGAATTTTTGAAAACTTTTGTATTGGAAAATAAAGCAACACCCATGAACAACACTATCTGGCTAAATGTTGGTGAAGCATCAGCTGATATTTATGGGGCCTTATTGATTCAGGAGTTACTCTCAAAAGACAAGCGCTTAAACATAATTGGCATGGGCGGCCCAGCCATGCGCGAGGCTGGTCTTAACACCATAATCAAGGCCGAAGACCTGTCTGTCATGGGACTAACCGAGGTCCTGTCCGCTCTGCCTAGAATTTTGGGCTTTTTTAAAAAAATAAAAACAGAACTTGAGAGACGAAGGCCAAAAGTCCTGGTTCTTTTTGATGCTCCAGACTTCAATTTTCGTCTGGCCAGGATGGCCAAAAAATTGGGCATCCCGGTAGTCTATTATATCGCCCCGCAGGTCTGGGCCTGGCGTAAAAGCCGAATCAAATTCCTGAAAAAATTCGTGGACCGTATCCTGTGCATCTTCCCCTTTGAACAAAGCTTCTTTGCCCAGCACGGCCTGCAAACTGTTTATGTTGGCCACCCCCTTCTCCAGGTTATGGACCTGAAAAAATTAAATCAAATTGAACCTGACCCCCATAAAATGGTCATCCTGCCCGGAAGCAGAGTCAAGGAAATCAAAGCTCTTCTGCCTGTATTTGCAGACTGTTGCCAGATCTTAAAACAAAAAAAGCCTGACCTCACATTTTCCATTGTAAAGGCCCCGCATATCAACCAGGACTTGCTAAATACTTTTTGGCCCGGCAATCTGTCTGTAAATATCTATAATCCAGAAGACCGCCACAAAATTATTGCCAATTCATGCCTTGCCCTGGCAGCTTCTGGCACAGTTACCCTGGAATGTGCACTACTAAAAGTACCTACCATTGTGGCTTATAAACTCTCCTGGTTAAGTTATCTTGTAGGCCGACTACTGGTTGATGTCCCTTTCATCAGTATGCCCAATCTTATTTTGAACCAGAAAATTTTTCCTGAATATATTCAGGACCAGGCTAATCCAGATAAAATAGCAGCTAAGGCTTTCGCCTGGTTGGAAAATGACACCCAGAGGCAAGAAATCAGGAACAAATTAACCAAGATACAACAGCTTCTCGGTCAAAATCAGGCTACCCAACTGGCAGCCAGAACTGTGATGGAATATGTGAAATAAGGGATAAAGGAACAATTATGAAAAAAGTCAATTACGGCGTTATTGGTGTTGGGCATTTAGGCACCTTTCACGCCCAGCTTGCCCAAAAAATAGATCAAATTAACCTGGTCGGCCTTTATGATATCGATACAAAAAAAGCTCAGGAAGTTGCCAGCACCTGCCAGACAAAAGTCTTTTCTTCCTTAGAGCAATTATTGGCTCAAGTTGAGGCTGTGAGCATTGTCGTTCCGACAATTCATCACTACCAGACCGCGCTAAAGGCCCTGGAATACAATTGTCACCTATTTATTGAAAAGCCCATAACTTCAACGAACTCCCAGGCCAGGGAACTTATTTCGCTTTGCCAGAAAAAGGAGCTAAAACTTCAGGTAGGACATATTGAACGATTTAACCCTGCCATGTTAGCCATCAAAGACTATCCCTTACAGCCCATGTTTATTGAGTCCCACCGCCTGAGCCAATTTAACCCCAGAGGCACTGATGTCAGTGTTATTCTGGATTTGATGATTCACGACATTGATATTATTTTGCACATGGTCAAGAGCCCTTTGGCATCTATTGACGCCTGTGGTGTTGCTGTAGTCTCAGACTCTGAAGATATAGCCAATGTCCGCTTAAGATTTGCCAATGGGTGTGTGGCCAACCTGACCAGCAGTCGCATTTCAGTCAGGGCCATGCGCAAAATGCGCATTTTCCAAAAAAATCAATACATTGCCATTGACTTTTTAAAGAAGAAATCAGAAATTTTTAAACTGGAAGACTGTGATTCAACAACCAGTGCAACTGGATTTTCCATGCTCATAGATACCATAGGAATCGGTGAGAAAAAAAAGAATATTATTTATGAACAACCAGAAGTCCCGGAGGTAAATTCACTTCAGGCCGAACTAGAAGAATTTGTCCAGGCCATTTTGCTGGACAGAGAACCGCCTGTCACTGGCGAGCAAGGGCTCCAGGCCCTGGAAGTAGCCACGACTATTTTGCATCAAATCCACCACCCCAAAAAAACTAAAAATTTTGAACTGAAAATTATACTTGACAAAAGTCAAAAATAAGGACATATATTTCTTTCTGTTGATGCGGGGTGGAGCAGCATGGTAGCTCGTCGGGCTCATAACCCGAAGGTCGTAGGTTCAAATCCTGCCCCCGCTACCAAAAAACAGCTAACAATCATAAGGGTTTAGGGAGATTTCCTTAAACCCTTATTTTTTGCTCTAATCATTTTTCTTCTCTATTTCTACCCAAAATTAATTTTTCTATAATTTTCTACCCTGGCAGGATAGAAAATCTATCCTTTTGCTAGGTGAAACCGGGTGCATCCGCCAGTAGTGTCAACTGATTTCTCCTGTCCCTACTTTAAAGTTCTTCACATCCTGGGCAGAATACCTTAAAACAAGCCATCCAGAAATTAGACAAGGCAATCAACAGAGCGAAGGGTAAGATTCTGGAATTTAAAAGGGCTATCAATGAATAATAAGTATTGCAAAAAAAGGGTTGTCTCTATGCTGCCAGGTCATCAAGGAGTGTTGAGCTTTAGGAGAAAACACACTTCAGCAGGCGGTTAGTCGCCTGGATGAGACGCTTGCAAAATAATAAAAAATGATTAAATCT